>JBBQDY010000305.1:0-4311 GCA_038320155.1 Cytophagales bacterium | reverse complement strand
ACGATCAACCAAACCGGAGTGGAATGGAAATACCAAGCAGAAACCTGCGCTCGGATATCTTTGAGAGTATGGATAATGAGAAAGCTCGAAAGTGAGACTATGCCACAATATGCAATCAGTTTTTGGGCAATGCCTGATTTGAAAATGGTGATTTTGGATGCCAATTCAGGGTTTCTTTTTGGTATAAATAACAGTGAAATCGACATCAAGAGGAAATTGACCAACATCGAAGTAACCATAATATCTATTCCCAGAAAGAAATCTCCGGCAAAATGACTTCCCAAGATTCCCAAAGTTGCCATAGTTCCACTGAGCAAAATTGCAAGATGTGGGGTATGATGAATTGGGTGAATGGATGAAAAAGACTTTGAGAAAATCCCATCTTCCGCCCAAGAAAATATTAACCTGGAAACCGATAGAATCATTGCCGGGAGATCATTCAACAAGGCAATTGCCGCCCCAAACAAAATCAAAACTCCCAAGCTGGCGGGAAGGACATAGCTCAATAATCCCGCAGCAGTAATGTCTTTATTCATCGATTCGGCTGCCACAAATTCCCAAGGCACAGCATGGTAAACAGCGAATGAAAATAAAATGTAAAAAAGGCCTACTCCGAAAATCGCCAATCCAATCGCTTTGGGAAGGTTTTTGGTCGGGTTTTTTGCTTCTCCTCCAGCTTGAGCTATGGAATCAAACCCGATAAAGCTGGAAAATAGGAGTGCCGAAGCGGTGAGAAAAATAGACCAATCGAAGTTGTTTTCGATAATAGGAATGCTTCTGCCTTCTTTGGCCAAGAGCGCTTTTGCGAAATCAGATTGATCAAAACTTAATCCAGAAATGATCACGACTGCTCCTAAGCCGAACATCAAAATCATCAGCGGAATCAAGGTCTTTTCGTAGAGTTTAACTCCTCGGATATTTATCCATACAAATACCCAAAGAATTCCAAGGGAAATAGTAACCCGAATCCAACCGATTTCAAGTTGTGTTGCAAGGTCTTCCCAACCTAGCGCTGCGAAAAAGTCCCGAAAGAAGGGGACAATAACATAGGCGATCACGCCTATGACGATTGACAGACCAAACCATTGAGAAAAGCTGGCAACGAATCCCAAATAAGGGTTAAGCGAGCGACTCGCATAGAGGTAAGATCCACCCGCTCTTGGCATGGCAGTCGCCAAAATCGCATAGGCCAAGGCCGCAAATAAGGCTGGAATAGCTGCGAAAATGAATGAGGGAAGCACGTATGGACCGATCCCCGGCACATTTCGCTGAATCATAAAAGGCACCACGTAGATCGATGCTCCGATCATGGAGCAGATTCCGGTGGCAGTAAGTCCTAAAAGGCTGAGATTTCGGGTGAGCTGGGCTTTGGGGGAATTCATTCGCTTTGAAAGGAGGAAGATAAATAATAAGTGTATCCTCAAAGACAACTTTAGCCTTATTTTCTTTGCTTTTCGGGACGGAAGGTTGGAGACGGAGGACGGAAGACGGGAGAAAGGAGAGTCACTGCAACGTGGAATTGGATTTAAGATTTTTTATAAAGAAGTAGTTAAAAATTACTGGTGTCCGAGTAAAACTATAACTCTTAAAAAACATACTTCAGTTGGTGTAAAATGAATATTTCAATTCTTTTCTGAAAACTACACCCCTTTTATGTCATCAGTTTTAAATCACTTAGGTAGATTTTGAGAAATTTCCAAATATTCATTTCTAAGCCGCTTGATTTATGAGGACGAAATTTTTGTCGGAAAAGAGTAGTTTCAAATTATTAAAAATAAGATCACTAAGGGTAGGGATGTTAACTTTTAATCATTTTAGCCCTGAAAGGGCTGAATAGCTAAGCGATGGGTGAAGCTCATCGATAGTTGATCATGCACGTTTTGTACTCAGCCCTGAAAGGGTAAAATCAACATTTTGCCTCATCCCCAAACATATCGCTCGTCATACTCCACCTTATATTTTTTCAAAAAAGCCAGGTATTCATCTTTGAAAGTTTTTGTTGAATGATGCTCACGCTGGTTTTGGATATATTCAGTGACCATATCGACCTCCCTTGGATTTACCGAAAATGCGCCGTATCCATCTTGCCAATAGAAATTTTTCAGTTCAGCTGCACGCTTTTTCATCCATTTGGAAGAATCTGTTTTAACTTCCTCCAACAAATCTGCAATAGTCATTCGTTTGGATAGTAGGCAGAGAATATGCACATGATCAAGATGGCCTCCTACTTGAATTGGAGTACAATCATGAGCTTTGCAAACTCCACCTAGGTATTTATAGAGTTCTACCTCGTATTCCTGTCGGATGAATGGCTGTCTATTTTTCGTGCTATAGATAATATGAATATAATTTTTTACGAGCGATTGTCCCATAACTTATTGCGCCCTTTCAGGGCTTTAAAAATGAAATTATTCTGTGTCTGACAACGGCCTAGCGACCGTTGCTTCGCTATTTTACCCTTTCAGGGCTAGTTAATATACTATTTAAAAATCTTTCATGAATGTTTCAAATTACTCTCGTTCACGTAGAACTATAACTCTAAAAAAAATCTTTAGTTGAATTTAAATGAATATCAATTCTTTTCTGAAAGCTATCCCCCCCTTTTGAGTCGTCAGGGTTAAATCACTTAGGTAGATTTTGGTAAATTTCTAAATACTCATTTTTAAGCCGCTTGATTTCTGAGGACGAAATTTTTGTCGAACGCCAGTAGAAAAAAATATGAGCTCATATGATCTTTGCCAGGATATTGCCAATTGAGAATTCCTTATTTTGTGTACTGAGAAAAGCTGCTTTTGCTTCAAAATAATTTCTTTTAGACCTATGACCAACGCTATATACTTGACCACCACAGAGCCTTTTTCTGGAAAATCCATCATTGCTTTGGGATTGATGAATCTTTTGGCCAGTAGGACAGAGAAACTTGCCTACCTCAAACCTATTATTTCAGGGGGGTTGAAAGACAAAGACCGCAGGCTCGAACTGATCAAGGAACATTTCAAGCTGCCACAGTCCTATGAGGAGATGTTTGTGTTTTCAAGGAAAAAAGCAATCAAAGAAATCAATAATGGGAATGAATCATTTTTGATCGACTCTGTAATCGATCATTTCAAAAAACTTCAGGATAAAGCAGATTTCACGGTAGTCGAGGGGACAGATTTTTTAGATGTCAATACCAATGTGGAGTTTGACGGGAATATATCAATTGCCAAAAACTTGGGAATACCTGCTGCAATCATTCTGAATGGTGCCAAGAGGTCGATATCGGAAATAGTGGATCTGGCTCAAGCCACGACGAATGGGTTTTTGAATAGGGGAGTTCAGGTCTTGTTTTTGGTAGCAAACAAAGTTACTCCTGGGCAAGAAAAAGAAATCACCGATCGTTTGGTGGCTGTATTGCCGAAAGAGATCTTGGTGACATCCATTCCCATGAGGGATGAGTTGAGTAATCCTACCATGGAAGAAATCCGTGATTCTTTGGGGGCTAAAGTGCTTTTTGGAGAGAATCTTCTTTCCAATCGAGTTGGTAAATCCATCGTCGGTGCTATGCAGTTGCGAAATTTCCTAGATCGACTGGAGCCAAACACGTTGGTGGTGACTCCTGGAGATAGAGCAGATTTGATCTTGGGAGCTTTTCAGGCAAATATTTCCCGGAATTTTGGGAAAATCGCAGGAATGGTACTTACCGGAGGGATTTTGCCGGAGGCTCCAATAGTCAAACTCCTCGAAGGCTTAGAAACTGTTTTACCTGTTTTGCAGGTAGATCAAGGGACATTCAAGGTAGTCACAAGAGTAAATGAAATCCATGCGCGAATTTCTCCGGATGATAAAGAGAAAATAGCATTGGCAATTCGGCTTTTTGAAGACGCAGTGGATGAAGATGCTTTGAGTCAGGGTTTGGTTTCGTTTCATTCTGAAACGCTTACCCCGAGGATGTTTCAATATCAATTGGTCAAGCGGGCCAAAGAACATAAAAAACACATCGTGTTGCCCGAAGGCGAAGATGATCGGATTTTGATCGCAGCAGACCGGCTGATCCAGCAATCCGTGGTCAGCTTGACAATTCTGGGCAACCGTGAATCCATACAGACAGCGGTAAATCGGCTTAATCTTTCTTTGGATTTAGGAAAAGTGGAAATTGAAAATCCTGCGGAATCGCCTCGTTTTGAGACTTATGCCCAGACTCTTCATGAGCTTCGCAAAAGCAAAGGCGTGACTTTGGAAATGGCCCGCGATCTGATGCTTGATGTATCGTACTTTGGGACGATGATGGTTTTTCTGGGGGAGGCTGACGGAATGGTCTCTGGGGCAATT
>JBBQDY010000304.1:0-4315 GCA_038320155.1 Cytophagales bacterium | reverse complement strand
TGTAATTCCATACCCCAAAATTAGGAATATTATTTAGGCTTTATACTTGCTCGTTCAATCTTCAGACTTGGACTTTATTACATATCAGATCTTTATCAAAAATCCCCTTGAAACCAATAATCCTCTACGAAACCTCTGCGGCTCTGCGGTGAAAAAAATCCAACCGTTTTAGCGAACCTTTATTTTTCCGATTAGCATCTTTTCGGCCAAAACCTAAAAGCGGTGTGATTCTTTTCTACAAAGATGCCGCACCTCTGGTGCTCTTTCCATGATTGGAAAACTATGTGAGCGCTGTGTACTATGTGATTAAAAAAAAATGTAACCGTTTTGGCGAACCTTTATTTTCCCGATTAGTATCTTCTTGGCTAAAACCACAAAGCGGTGGGATTCTTTTTTTTTTCTACAAAGATGCCGCACCTCTGGTGCTTTATCCATGATATGAAAACTATGTGAGCGCTGTGTACTATGTGGTTAAAAAAAATTCTCAACCGTTTTGGCGAAATGCTATTCTTCCGGTTTACGTCAACTCGGCCAAAACCTAGAAGCGGGGTGATTCTTTTCTACAAAGCTGCCGCACCTCTGGTGCTCTTTCCATTATTTGAAAACTATGTGAGCGTTGTGTACTATGTGGTTAAAAAAACACCCTCCTGTTTTGGCGAACCGTTGTGTTCCCGATTGGCACCTTCTCGGCCAAAACCTAGAAGCGGTGTGATTCTTTTCTACAAAGATGCCGCACCTCTGGTGCTCTTTCCATGATTGGAAAACTATGTGAGCGCTGTGTACTATGTGGTTAAAAAAAATACCCTCCTGTTTTGGCGAACCGTCATTTTATCGATTGGCACCTTTTCGGCCAAAACCTTGAAACATCTATCCATTATTTGCTACAAACCAGTGTCGGGGCTTAGTAAGGGCGAAAAATCTTTCGCCCCTACAGCATAAACTGCGAAACTTCGCGATCTCTACAGCTCTTCGGTGAAAAAAAATACCCAACCGTTTTGGCGAAACGCTATTCTCCCGATTGGCACCTTTTCGGCCAAAACCACAAAGCTGTGGGATTCTTTTCTACAAAGATGCCGCACCTCTGGTGCTTTTCACTCAGCGTCCTTTGCCTCTCCTTCGTGAACTTTGTGGTTAAAATCAAAATACCCAACCGTTTTGGCGAAACGCTATTCTCCCGATTGGCACCATTTCGGCCAAAACCACAAAGCGGTGGGATTCTATTCTACAAAGATGCCGCACCTCTGGTGCTTTTCACTCAGCGTCCTTTGCCTCTCCTTCGTGAACTTTGTGGTTAAAATTATTCCTCTACTGCAGACTTAGGCCTTATTTTTTCCAATAAAAAAAACCCCATTTCCCGCTGGCCGATCACCAAGACAGTTTTTGGAGCTTCAAGATATTCATAGCCCATTTCAAGCAATAGATCCAAATGCTTTTGCTGCAAAACAAATCGCTCCGATTCGTCTGGCAAAAGATATTTCCCTGCTCCCAAATCTTCACTTTGCTCTAGAATCCCTCCAAAACCTGTTGTCATCCGGAACCAAAGAATTCCTCCAGGTTTCAATACCCGATCCATTTCCTTGATCACCTTCCAGAAATTGGCCTCGCTTTTTGCAAAATGAAGCACTGCGGAGCAAATCACCGCATCGAATGCTCCGGCATGAAAGGGAATTTCTTCGAGTTGACCCACCTGAAATCGATGGGAATCATAGTTTGGATTTAAGCTTTTGGCCACAAATCGTAAGTATTGAATTGCCAACTCCTCCTGATCGATTCCAAAAATCTGAAAGCCTGAATTCAAAAAGTAAACCGCGTTTCTTCCTTCTCCACAGCCTGCATCCAGAATTTTCATGTCGGGAGAAAAGCGATTTTTGAGAATCTGATCCAACAGATAGATATCAATACTACCGAGCAGTCGGTTCAGTTCACTGGGCTGCATCTTCTAATTTGTTTAGTGCATTGGTCATCTTGATTCGTCCAATTTCTACGAGTTCGGCCGCCCGATAAAACTCCATGGTGCTCGCCTGCTTTTTGCTGATTTCGATAAGCACATCAGCAGGATGCTTTTCCAGCGTCAAATAAGACACTCGATCATGGAGCAATTCCATCGATCGATTCAAAAGATCCAAAGAACCCAAGGTCCTAATTTTTGGCAATTTTTCCTCGCTTTCAAAATAACCGCTCATCTTTTTCTGATAGTCTTTCATCCAGCTGGGCATTTTAATCAGACTTTTCCCATCATGATCTTTTCTAGGGGGAGTCACATAGCTTTCCCCCAAGGCATTTAGGTTAACTGCGATCACCAGATTGTCCTTATTTTTTTTCAAAAGATCCATCGGCAATGGGTTGAGCACACCTCCATCTATGTATTCGACGGAGTCTATGATAGCTGGCTGAACTAGAGTAGGAACACTGGATGAGGCTCGAATAGCAGCAAACAAGCTTCCCGATTCAAAAACACGCTCCGTTCCTTCGAGGTAATCCACCGCATTGCAGCAAAAAGGGAAGTCCAAATCCTCAATCAGACACTCTCCGACGATTTTTTGCAGTTCAAAGAAAACCTTCTCTCCCTTGATAAATCCGCGACTGGAGAATGAAAAATCCATCAAACCGAACACATCCATCCGGCCCAAATTGCTAATCCAATCTTTAAATTCAGGCAAATTCCCTTTGGCATAAATCCCCCCCACAAGTGCGCCAACAGAACTTCCTGCAATCTCGTCGATGCGGTATCCCCGCTCCACCAGCACTTCAATCACGCCGATATGCGCCATTCCTCTGGCGCCACCACTGCCTAATACCAGTGAAACAGACTTTTTTGAATTCATTTTATGATCTTTTTAATCCTAAATTTGGTAGCGTAAAAATCACCACTAAATTAGCAATATGAGCGAATTTAAACCTTTTCACTTGGCTTTCCCTATTCGGGACATCGAAGAAACCCGTGCCTTCTATGGCGATCTACTCGGCTGCGACATTGGGCGAAGTACCGATAAATGGATCGATTTCAACTTCTTCGGCCATCAACTATCTGCCCATATGAAACCGGAGGAATTGGCACTGGCCCAGACTAATGCGGTGGATGGAAAGAACGTGCCCGTCCGTCATTTTGGAGCGATCTTGCCTTGGGGAGAATGGCACGACTTGGCTGAAAAGCTAAAAGCACATGGAATCGAGTTTGTGATCGAACCTTATATTCGATTCAAAGGTGAGGTAGGAGAGCAGGCCACCATGTTTTTCTTGGACCCTTGCGGCAATGCACTCGAATTCAAATCTTTTCAGGATCACTCACAGATCTTCGCTAAGTAAATCCACGCGCCTTGAACATCTTCAATCTGGAGCAAAAAATTGATCGGATTATTCTCCACCAAGGGAAGCGTTACCGCTACTTCAGCGGAACTTCTTACTTGGGAATGGGGATGGATTCGGCGTTTCAGGAAAAAGTAATTGAGGGTCTTAGACGCTATGGTTTGAGCCATGGCCAAAGCCGTGGGAATAATGTTCGATTGGCAGTCTATGATGAGTTTGAAGCTTTTTTTGCTAATTCTGCCCAGTCGGAAGCAGCCTTGGTCATGAGTTCCGGCTATTTGGCAGGCACAGCGGCATTGCGTCATTTGCAGGCAGATGCATCCGAGATTTGGATTGCGCCAGATACTCATCCAGCCATCTTGCCGAGCGAATTAGCCCCCGATCCCAGGCAAAGTTTTGAAGATTGGAAAGCAATCTGTCTTGCAAAAAGTGATCAACTTTCCCCTCAGAAAATTCTAATCTTGGGAAATGCCGTGGACCCGCTTCATAGTCAGATTCACGATTATTCTTGGTTGGATGAAATTGGGGAAAAGCACGAGTTGAGCCTATTGATCGATGATAGTCATGCTTTTGGAGTGATTGGTAATGGGCTCTTTGGAACGTATGCCAACTTGAAAAAGCTTCCTGCCAAAGTAATCGTGTCAGGATCCATCGGGAAAGGACTCGGACTTCCGGCCGGGATTATTCTCTGTGAAAAATCGATCAAAGCCAAAATCTTACAATTACCGATTTATGGTGGGGCTTCCCCTTGCCCTCCTGGCTATTTGCAGGCTTTCTTGGAGAGTCAGGATATTTATTTAGCTCAGAAGGGAAAGTTATCCACAAACATTAAAATCTTCTGCCCTTTGATAACTGATCTTAAGGGAATTTCAGGCAATTCAGACTTTCCGGTGTTCAACTACACTGAATCTTCATGGGTAGAAAAACTGGAGCAATCCGGTTTTATCACTTCTTCATTTCCTTATCCCACCGCTAATGATCCGCAAGTAAACCGGATTATTATTTCAGC
>JBBQDY010000303.1:0-4321 GCA_038320155.1 Cytophagales bacterium | reverse complement strand
ATGAACATAGATTTCGATAAAATGAATGGTTTAGTGCCAGCAATCATACAGGATGCAATCACTGGAAAAGTGCTGATGCAAGGCTATATGAATGAGGAGGCTTTGGCTAAAACTCAGGAAACAGGGAAAGTGACGTTTTATAGCCGCAGCAAAGAGCGGCTTTGGACTAAAGGAGAGACTTCCGGTAATTTTATGGAGCTGGTAAGTATGGCGGGAGATTGTGATGGTGATTCCATATTGGTGAAAGCTAATCCAGTGGGGCCGGTTTGCCATACTGGAGCGGATACCTGCTTTGATGAAATCAATTCTTCCAAAACCGGTTTCATCGATCACTTACGAGCCATCATCAAAGACCGAAAAAACAATCCTTCTGACAAGTCTTATACGGCTTCACTTTTTGCCAAAGGGATCAACAAGATTGCTCAAAAAGTAGGGGAAGAAGCGGTGGAGATCGTAATTGAAGCCAAAGATGACAATAAAGATCTTTTCTTGGGTGAGGCCGCAGATTTAATGTTTCACTACTTGATTCTCTTGGAAGCAAAAGGCTATGAGCTGGATGAAGTGATGGAGGTTTTGATCAAGAGGGATCAAAAGAAGTGAAGGATTTATTGGTTTCTGAACTCTGGAGTCCATAATCTTGAAAGTTAAAATGATGATCACCTCTTTATCTTTTAAGATAAAACTCCTCGGATATTCTTGACCTCTTACGTTAATCGGAATCCCGCTCCTCCTTGGTGATAGTAATGATAACCCACTTATTTTCTTTATCCGGGAGATTCGGCATATTGTGAGATAGGAGTTGGGTCCAGAGGGCATTTTGCCTCTCTCTGAGGTCGTAGGTATGCACTTTCCTGCCACTGTAGAAAAAATTGAACTCTCTGATGTTTGTCCAGAAGGAGTTGGGAATTTCTTCTGGCCTACTCGAAAATGTCAGGGTATCCAAATCCCCGTTGCCAAAGTCCATATAGATCGTAGAATTGTAAATGGCCCGAACATTATATAAGGATAAGTAGGTCTTTTCACCAATTTGGTTGATGTAGAAATCGTCAAATTCATTTGAAGGATTTTTATCAAGGCAGAAAAAGAAATTGTTTACATCAGCACAAGCCCGTATTTTCTTTGGGTCATAATCGGGGTTGGTGCTGAAGAAATCCCGTCCGTCTTTATCCACCAACCTGAAAATGTGGAACCATTGAGTGGGTTCGTCCAGAGGATTGTCTCCCACACATGAGAAAGAAAGGAAGAAAAGGGTTATCGAAGAGATTATAGAATATAGTGAGTTTTTCATCGCTTTAGGAATTTAAAATGTTGGATTTGACCGTCTTTGGTGTATTTGATTAGATAAAGTCCCGATTGTAGATTCCGCACGTCGCATTCTCTGGTTTCCTGTGCAAAAACGGGAGTTTCAAAAAGATGGAACGCAAGTAAAAGAGATAGTAAAAATCGAGTATTCATAAGCTTGTAAAAAATGGCCAACTAATTCTAAATGTTTTTATTTTAATAACCTAAAAAATTCTCAAAAAATAAATTTTGCCAAAACTTTTGAGGTTTTCAATACCTCGAAGGCTTAAGAATATGAATTTAGTTTTTTTAAAATTGATGATTTAGTGCCAACAATCGTACAGGTTGCGATCAGTAGAGATCGTCATTGAAGCGAAGGATGACAATAAGGAGTTGTTCTTGGGTGAGGCCGCTGATCTTCTTTTCCATTATTTTATATTGCTTGAGGCCAAAGAAATTGAATTGGACGAAGTGATGCAGGTGTTGATCGATCGTCTTAAGAAATAACTGGACGAAAAAAATACAGTAAAAAAATCCCGACTTGCCGGCAAGTCGGGATTTTCGTTTTAGTAAGCTGGAAATTCTTGCTGCAAACCTTTGAAGGCGTCAATCATTTCCCATTTGGGTTTGAAATAGCTGTTTGCCATTCTCCCACTTATGGTTCCATTTTGAATGAATTGTATTGCCGCACCAAACCGTAGATCGCGCTGATCTCCCCAGTTGAATTGTGGAGAATCCCCCACTGAGAAATCTGCCGGAAATCCATCAAAGTATTCTGCTTTGCCTTGAGAATTGGCTGTCGCAAATGTGATTGGCACCAATTCCACATTATTGTCTACAAGAGTCCGATTGTACCTGGACAGTGGAAAAGAACCTACTGGCTTCCCAAATGTATTGTCACCAATTAAAACCAAATCCATATAAGGATCAAGACTGTTGATTACTAATTCCGAGGCAGATGCAGAACCTTTCGAAGTAATGAATACGACTCGACTCAGGTTCAAACCACCTACTTTTTTGAAATTGGTACTGGTCTGAAGCGCTGTTTTTAAGGAATTCAATTTATTGGTGTACATCAATTTGTTACTGTTTGAAGCTTGAATCAGGTAATTCATGATTTGCTCAGCCACAGCCACAGACCCACCTCCATTGTACCTCAGGTCAATGATCAATTCATTGATTTCTCCGGCTTGGAAAAACTCCATACTGCTTTTCACCTCGTTACTAGTTGTCGGAGAAAGTCCAGCGGTTGCTTTGAAGCTTTGATAAGCCCAATAGCCGATTTTTTTTGCACCAACCGAGATGATTTCCTGATGAAGAACCGAGTTTGACTGGTATTCAGCTTTAATGTTTGTTCGAGTGGTCGTGCTTCCATCCGGGAGCTTGAATGTGAATGTATTTGTAATCCCGGGATCGGATGGACCTAATTTGAAATCATATCCTCCAGAAGCAGTTTTATATTCAGGAATAGATTTCCCATTCATTTGGATGATTTCCCAGCCACGCTGCCAGCCATCTTTCCCGGCAGGTGCTTCGCTAAATACGTAAGAAAGAAATAGCCTTTCAGTTGCATCAAAAGAGAATCCAAATCCATGTCCAGCATTCTTTCCCACAAAAGCATTATTGAATGCTTCCTGAGTGGTCAGATAAGAAAATCGATCCAGAGGTTTAAAGGTGATAGCATCCAGAAAGGCTTCATTAGAATCAAAATCTGCTGCTTTTGGAGCGGCTGGAAGTTCCTTGTTCCAGAAGTACCACTCTTCCATTGATTTATAGATGGCATCTTTGACGACATCTGAAGTTGGGTTTGGAACCGGATCATCTTTTGGATCACACGCCCAAAAGCTTATCAGTGCTAAACCCAGAATCCACTTCACTTGCTTCATATATAATTGATTGATTGTGTAGGAGGTACTTACGGTGAAAAGGAGTTGAAAGGTTTATCAAATAGCTATGTCGTATACCTTGACGGTGCTCCACATGGCGGAATACTTTTCGATAAACTCCAAGTGAATTGGATCTGATTGATAGGCAAGTTGATCTTCCAAACTGTCGAAAAATACCGTGCAGGATACCTGAAAGCTATGATCTACTACATCCCGATCGGCTGTTTCCGCAGGTACACCAGCAATGAATTTTGCGACATCCTTGCATCTTCCGAGCATGGGAACAGCATTTGTTAAAAATTCTTGCGTGTTGTTTTTATCGTGTAGCCAGAAGTAAACTTGGTGAATCATTTTTTGCTTTGCCATAACGTTTGCGATTGTTGAGATTGGGAGGAGTGTGGCAGCGCTTGCTGCTCCTATTGTTTTGATAAAATTCCTTCTTGATTTCATAGGTTTAGAATTTGTTTCTTTGAAAAAATCAGATTTTGGTTTTTTCTAGATCGGTGATAAAGTTAAAAATTTAAATCGCTTTTCGATCTATAGGGTGAATTTCAAAGAAAGTCAGTTTTCGTTTAGAAAAGCAGGTAAAGAATATGGAAACCAAAATTTAGCGATCTCAATGTCTTGGCACACCACTTTTATAAACAAAAAATCCCTCAAACTTTCGCTTGAGGGATTTTGTAGTTATTTGAATTCTTGGATTAAGAATCTTTCTTACCCATTCTAGTTCGCTCACCTTCATCCAAGTAGATTTTTCGCATCCGCATAGACTTTGGAGTTATTTCCAAATACTCGTCTTTCTGGATATATTCCATAGACTCTTCCAAGGAGAATTTCTTAGCTGGTATGATTCGAACGTTATCATCAGAACCCGAAGCTCTCATGTTAGTCAATTTCTTTCCTTTCTGTACGTTGACTACGATGTCATTGTCACGGGAGTTTTCTCCGATTACCTGACCTGCGTAAAGCTCATCTCCCGGATCTATGAAAAAGGTGCCCCTATCCTGAAGCTTATCGATCGCATAAGCAGTACACTGCCCGCCCTCCATAGAGATCAATGATCCGTTTACACGTCCTGGTATTGGGCCTTTGAAAGGCTCAAACGCTGTGAATCTATGGTTCATGATGGCTTCACCTTGAGTAGCGGTCAACAT
>JBBQDY010000302.1:0-4326 GCA_038320155.1 Cytophagales bacterium | reverse complement strand
GCTGGAAACAGGGGATTTTTTACTACCGAAATTAGCCTCAGATACTATTGTTTATTAAGAGATTTTAGAAGCAATCTCTTCCTGATCAAATCCCATAGTAATCGAACCATCCGAGTAAACGATCACTGGTCGTTTGATCATACTTGAGTTCTCAATTAGAATAGGAATAGCACTCTTCTGGACTTTCAAAGCCTCTTTTTGGGCGTCAGACATTTTTCTATATGTCGTCCCCTGCTTATTCACCAGCTTGCTCAACTCTGTTTTTTCCAAAAACCCTTGCAATAACTCCGCTGTTGGCTTTTGCTTTTTGTAATCGAAAAATTCAAAAGCAACGTCTTTCTCCTGAAGGACGTCAAAAGCTTTCTTCATCGTATTGCAGTTCTTGATTCCATATACTTTTACTGACATATATTTATTTTCAAAATGTGATTTTGAATTTGATTCTAATTATTGGACTAAATTACTATTTCCATTTAAAGTCAAACACTATTGCTCAATACTTAAATTTGAGCTTTAGCGATTATTTTGTGGTAGACTATTGATTTTTTTTTCAAGTAAATAGAGATCTTTTAAAGCCCTTTCTTCTAAGATGAGTAATTTGAAAAGCTATTACTTAAAGTTTTATCCGGCAAATCTGATAAGAATTTATCCCTTTCGGATTTGAAGACGTTAATTATTCAGCTAGGCTTCCAAGAAAGAGGAGGTGCAGGAAGTCACATGATTTATAAAAGAGAAGACATACCTGAAATGATTAATATTCAAACCACAAAAGACGGTCAAGCAAAGCCCTATCAAGTAAAACAAATCAGAGAAATAATAATCAACTATAAACTATCTAAACAATGAGCAAATATGGAATTTTTGTTTACTGGAGCGATCAAGACGAATGCTTTATATCAGAGGTCCCCGAGCTCCCTTCACTAAAAGCACACGGAGAAAGCCAAACTGAGGCCTTATTAAATGCCCAGCAAGCAATAGATCTCTGGATCAAAGTAGCCAAAGAAGATGGATTGGATATACCTGAGCCTAAAGGCAAACTTCAATATGCCTAGCTTATTAAATACTTCTGAATTAATTTACTTTTGGATTTATAATATCGCCACCATCGCTCCCTCATGAGCTTCTAGGATCCGCCCAATTATTTCATCTGTTAGGGCGACAGAAAGAAACAAACTCTCAAATTGACTTGGTCCCAAATATACACCTCTCTGCAGCATGGCCTGGAAATACTTTCCAAATAAAGCGGTATCAGATTTTTTCGCAGAATCAAAATCCGTCACATTCTCTGAAGTGAAAAATAACGAGTACATGCTTCCGATTTGATTGATCGTGAGCTCAGCTCCAAGTTTTTGATTTATAGCAGCCATTCCAGTAGTGAGTTGCGTCCCAATACCATTCAGCTGAGAATAAACTTCTGGATGATCATTTAAGTAATGAAGCATTTCCAATCCCGCAGCCATAGCAATTGGATTTCCAGAGAGTGTTCCTCCCTGATATACCGGTCCAACTGGAGACACAAAATCCATGATTTCTTTTTTGCCTCCATAGGCTCCTACCGGCATACCTCCACCGATGATTTTACCGAGTGTGGTCATATCTGGAGTTACTCCAAACAACTCCTGAGCCCCACCTTTAGCAAGTCGGAAACCAGTCATCACTTCGTCAAAAATCAGAATGATTCCCTCTCGGGTACAGATATCACGCAGGCCTTGCAGATAGCCTTCCTTTGGAAGACATAACCCCATATTCCCAGGAACAGGCTCCAAAATCAAAGCTGCAATCTCACCTTTGTTAGCTGCTACCAATTTCTCGATAGCTTCCAAATTATTATAAGGAGCTAAAAGGGTGTCTTTAGCAGTTCCTTTCGTGACTCCCGGTGAATCAGGATTTCCCATCGTCATGGCGCCTGAGCCTGCTGCGATTAGAAATGAATCTCCATGTCCATGATAGTGACCTTCCATTTTGATAAACTTATCCCGCCCAGTATAGCCACGTGCTACTCGGATGGCAGACATAGTGGCTTCAGTACCCGAATTTACCATCCTGACTTTTTCAACTGAAGGTACCATCGAAGCAATAAGCTCAGCGATTTCTACTTCTCTCGCTGTAGGCGCACCGAAAGAGGTGCCGTTTTCCATTGCTTTGATCACAGCCTCCCGGATCATCGGATGATTATGTCCAAGGATCATGGGACCCCAGCTATTGATCAGCTCGATGTAGGAATTCCCATCCTCATCGTAAATAAAAGCCCCATCCGCTTTTTTGATAAATAATGGATCACCTCCAACAGCACGAAATGCACGGACGGGGGAGTTTACTCCACCTGGAATAAAGTTTTGAGCCTTTGCGAAAAGGCGCTTGCTTTCAGAAATAATCATGGATTAATTTAAAGGTTTCAATTCTCCTGCTTCTAACTTGAAAACAGGAACATATTGGTTATTGTTACTTTTTTGGAAATTAAATCCCCAAGAAAGCTGTCCTTTTTGATACGGACTCTGGTTCAAATTTCTTCTCAGGTCAAAACCTTTCGTTTGAGACATATTGGAGGACAGCCAGTTGACCAATTCGAACCCTATATAATGATTCATGCTAGGATTGATCTTATGAGACTCATAAAAGTCTTTTTTAAATTTGGCGGAAGCCTCTGAATCAAAATTCATGGTATTATTCCCTATAAAATAGAAATTCGGGAATTCCAACATTTCATAATTGGCAAAACTGAAAGTAAGCCACGAATCAAGAACAAGCGTAGGTACCGAAGCATTTATTGACTCTAAAAGTCCAAAGGTAGGCTGCGCTATAGCTGGATCGTCAGTAAGAAGTATTAGCTGATCTGTCTTAAGACTTGAATTTGACATTCCCCTACGGATACCGAGATTTTGTAAAAATCCAGAAACATTTGAGCTACTTACCACCTTGCTTTCTACAAGCTGAAATCCTGCTTTGGGTAATTGCTCTTTTAAGATTGCTGCAAGTTTCTCATCTCGCGAGCTACTCGAATAGCCAATTGCCACCCGCTTACCCCAATTCTGGCTTTTCAGCCCTTTGATAATCCCTTCTGCTAGTGACGCAATAGCCGGACGGAATAAGTAACTGTAATTGGATTCCTCAAAACGCTCCCCAAGATTTGATAGTGGATGAATAAAAGGAATCTTTATTTGTTCAGCAAAGCGACTCACTAAATCGCTTTCTTCGGGATAAATCGGACCAATAATCACATCTGCTTTACCAATCTGCGGATCCGCCATTAAGCGCTCAAGTTGGGATAGATCGCGCTGGCTATTAAAAGCATTTATAGCAATTTTGACACCTTGATTTGCCAATTGTTTTCTCGCAAATTCAATCCCCTGGTATAATTCAAAGACAAAGTCAGAACCTGAAATAGCTGCATTTGAACCATTGGTAAAAGGTAAAATCAAAGCGATATCCAAGACATCATTGGCAACCTTGTTTGGAGTGGACTCACCCAATCCTTTGAGTTCATAATAAGCTGCACGTTCAGTTGCTGACAGAATGGTCTTCCCTTCTAGCACCACCTTCATAGCCGCAGTATAACCTGGATTTGAGTTGAATTCCTTAAGATTTGAAACCATGAAATCGGGGCTTTCATTTCTCAAATATTCATAGCTAACATTTGCACCAAGGGTTTTCAACTCTTGACGAGCAATCATTTTGATTACCCGAAGCGCCTCTGGTTTTTGGTTATTTTGAAAATACGCAAGTGCGAGCAAGTACTTTGCCTCTTCAGACTTACTCCAAGAATCCTGTATAATCGGCTGCAAAGCTGAAATCGCCTGCCCTGCCTGCTTTGCCTCTATTGCTGATTCCGCAAGGTGAAGTCGTGCATAGTTGGCAAGATTCCCATAGCGATCTTCATCTACAAACTCTTTGAAAAGCTGCATTGCCTCCCAATAATTTTTTGCTGAAAGCTCCGCTTTTGCACGCTGATAGTCTGCAGGAACATTGTTTTGAGCCTTAATGATGCTAAAAGCAAAAATTAAAGGCAGTAAAAAAATCAGTTTTCTCATGGATTTGAAATAAAGAGGAGATTCAGGGATAACAAATTTAACCCATATTTTTCAAACCCAAAATTCAGGCCTAAATGGATCAGAGTCTTAAATCATAAAAAAAACCCGAAAATGACTCTCCGGGTTTTAAAAATCCAAAATCTTATATGAGTGTTCGCTTTCTTGCACGTTCCGGAAAAAAGCTAAATCTTGATTCTAAATCGGATCAAATTCCCCCTTTCTCAAAGGGGGTAAGAGCCTGTCCCGAATATCGGGAGGGATTTTAGGAAGCAAATCAGTAGTAAATATGGCAACGTGC
>JBBQDY010000301.1:0-4351 GCA_038320155.1 Cytophagales bacterium | reverse complement strand
CCAAGTACCTCGGCATATTGATAGATGTAGGTCCAGACCATGATCTGTGCCCCAACATAAAACATCTGAGCGAGGGTGCCTTCCACAAAGTTTCGATTCTTCAAAAGGCGACGCATCGTATTCTTGAAGTCCACTTTGGAATTGGAATCTTTACTTTCAGGCATTTTAGCCATGGCAACCACAATCAGGATACCCAACACGACCAAACCCAGTATCACATAAGGATCTCGAATAACCATCAGATCTGCGGTACGGATCACTGCCTTAGCAGATTCATCCAAGGAATTGAAGATGATCTTTCCATCCGCGTCAGTGTTGTTGGATTGCAGCGCATTGAGGATAAATTCTTTGGCTACAAATAATCCTGCCAAGGCTCCCATTGGGTTGAATGCTTGGGCAAGATTTAGTCTTTGGGTGGCTGTCGATTCTGGTCCCATGGACAGAATATATGGATTGGCGGTAGTCTCCAAAAAGGCCAATCCAAATGTCAGAATGTAAAGCGAAGCCAAAAAGAAGCCATAGCTTTCCCAAGCTGCCGCTGGATAGAAAAGCATCGCTCCCAGAAAGTATAGACCCAGACCCAATAGAATTCCAGTTTTGTAAGAATACTTTTTAATGAAAAAAGCCGCAGGCAAGGCCATGGTAAAGTACCCGCCATAAAAGGCGAGTTGGACAAATGAAGCTTGGGTATTATTCAATTCCAAAACCCGTTTAAATGCCGCTACCATCGGATTCGTGATGTCATTGGCAAAGCCCCAAAGTGCAAATAGTGAGGTGATCAGGATAAAAGGAAGGATCAGTTCCTTTGGGACAAGCGCCGTTTTTTTGCTCATAGGGCGCGATCAAGATGAGTATAGCCACCATCGACATGGAGGTGCTGTCCGGTAATGTGGCTAGCTTTGTCAGAAAGTAAGAAGATGACCATTGCTGCGATTTCCTCGGGAGTAGTCATGCGATTTCCCAATGGTATTTTGGACGTGATGCTCGCTAATTTTTCCTGTGGGTTTTCAAAAGTCTGGATCCAACTTTCATACATCGGAGTTATCACTTCGGCAGGAATCACCGCATTGACGCGGATTTGATAGGGGAGAAGCTCCACCGCCCATTCACGGGTGAGGGAAAGTATAGCGCCTTTTGCAGCGGTATAGCCAGATGTATTTCCTTGTCCAGTTAAGGCTGTTTTACTACTGATATTGACAATGCTTCCTTTGCTAGATTTGAGATGAGATAATGCAAAATGTGCCAATTCATAATAATGATTTAGATTTTTGGCTACGGAATCAGCGAATGCTTTTGGGCTTCCCTTTTCTAAACCCACGATATCATTGATTCCAGCATTATTTACTATTCCATCTATCCTTCCAAAGGCTTGGATTGTCTTTTTTACTGCCATTTCTGAATCTTTCTCTGACCAAAGCAGGATTGGGATCTGAAGTCCTCGAGTGTTTTTCAGCAGTTCGGCTCCTGCCTGTTCATCAGGGTCGATGATTACTGGAATCGCCCCCTCTTCTAAAAGGCCACTTGATATCGCCCCGCCAATTCCTTTTGCTCCGCCGGAAATCAGGATGACTTTATTGGTTAGGTTTAGATTCATTTTATAACAATTTCTTTTGTTCTAATCTTTCTTTGGCTTCTTGATATGCTTGACTCAATTTAGCTTCTAATTCACTTTTTGGCGGTAACTCAGTCCAATACTCTGCTACCATAATCCCGTCTTTTCCCATTTCCAGCAACTCTATTTGCTCATTGCTTTTTTCAGCACAAAGAATTAAGCCAATCGGAGCGTTTTCTCCTTCTTGTTTTTCATTTTTATTTAGCCATTTCAAATACAACTCCATCTGTCCTTTGTAGGCAGGTTTAAATTTGCTAAGCTTCAACTCAATAGCCACTAGACGCTTTAGCTTTCGGTGGAAAAACAATAGATCGATGTAAAAATCCACACCATCCAGTATGATTCGTTTTTGTCGCTCCACAAAAGCAAATCCTTTGCCCAGCTCTAATATAAAATGCTCTAGTTCTTTGAGAATAGCACCTTCCAAATCATTCTCTAAATAGCCTTCTTTCAATCCTAGAAAATCCAAAAAATAAGGGTCTTTGAAACTGGTTTGTATTTCTACATCAGTTTCATATAGATGCAGCTTTGCTATTTCCTTCCGCTGAAAGGATTTTCGTTCCAATTGTCTTCGAAGTTCTCTTTTACTCCATTTTGATTCTATGGATTGTTGCGCGTAGTAATCCCGCTCATCTTGATTTTTTATGGGGATAATTATGGTAAAATGAGTCCAGCTTAATTGTCGTGCCAGTGGTGCGACAATTTGATAATCTGAAAAAACTTCGGCAAACTGCATCATTCTTCTCAGGTTTTTTTCCTGAAAGGAACTGCCATAAGCGTTTGATAAACGTGTTGCTACTTGGGGAATGACCTCTTTTCCATATTCTGCGCGCTGGTTATCAAGTACATGCCTGTTTATTTTATACCCTACTTCCCAGTAGACTAAGGTGATCACGCTGTTAACTTGTACAGCTACTTGACTTTTGCCTTGCTCAATGATGCTTGCCAAATCTTGAAACAACGGATCGTTATCTTTTTCTTTCATAAGGTTTCAATTTCGAACTGAAATTACGATACACCTAATTTTTTACGAGCGATTGTCTCATATTTTATTGTGCGCTTTTAGGGCTTAAGAAAAACCGATTCTAGACAACAGCCTTTTGGGTGTTGCTTTGTTATTTTGTCCTTTCAGAGCAGATTAATAATCTACTTTTTTAATTTAGATCGATGGAACGCTCCATATTCAATACTAATTGAGTTGGTTTTGGGAATTTAGTGGGTAATAATTCAATTTTAAATGGAAGTTCAAGAATTTCTAATTCATCTATTTTTTTATTAAGTAGCTCATTTAAGTTACAATAGTTGAAAGTTAGTTTCAAATAGCGCCTGATTACCATTAATGGCAAAAATTCATTCCTGGCTGCCATCCACTCCATTAGATCCTTTTTTCCTTTGGAACTATTGCAAGTTTTGCATGCGAAAATCAAATTCTCGGCCGCGTCAAGTCCGCCATACTTTTTCGGAAAAATATGATCTAAAGTCAAATAGTCAATCGAGCCACAATAATTACAAATGCTCCCTGTGCTGAGCTTAATTTTTTCATCATCGAAAATTGATTTCATATTCATTGTCCCATCTTTCAGACCTTTGAATAATTTTGCTCGAATCATAAAATTAACCATAGCGTATTTTTCCTGCTTTTTAGTAATAGCAGAATGAGCCATAGCTAGATTGGCGTAAGAGTAGAAAATTAATTCACCTACAGTTTCAAATTTCTTAACTGTCATTATTCGATTTTTTTAAGAGGTTATTCCATAAAACTCCATGGCTGTTACGCCCATGATTTGAGCTTTTTCACTTTGTGAAAGAGGCTGGATAAACAGCTCAATAATTTCCAAAACTTGCTCATATTGACCGGCAACCAAGCATACGGGCCAATCACTGCCAAACATCAATCGCTTTGGGCCAAAGAGTTCGAGTGCGGTATCTAGGTAGACTTTTAATTCTTCTTTTCTCCACTTTTTCCAGTTTGCTTCAGTAATGATTCCTGAGAGTTTGCAAAAGATATAATCCCGCTCAGCTAGCAGACTCAGCTCTTTTTTCCATTCTCGCCAGATACCTAGTTTTACATTTGGCTTTGCCAAATGATCGATCACGAAAGGCTGCTCAGGAGCCTTTTTCACGAAGTGATAGCTAGCTTCCAATTGATTTGCTAGGATTAGAATGTCATAGGTATAGCCTCTTTTTCCGATTTTGCTGATCCCTCGGATAAACTCTGGCCGAAGCATGTAATCAACATCTTTAGATTGTAGTACTTCTCGATAACCTTTCAATTTGACTTGATCGGCAAATTGATCGAGATCCTTATCCAAATCATCTGACCCTAAATCTGCCCAGCCGACCACGCCTTTGACAAAATCATATTCCAGAGCCAAATCACACAAAAAGGCAGTTTCTCGAATGCTTTCGTCAGCCTGAACGGCTATGCATCCTTCGATTTTGGTCTGCTCCATCAATGGCAATAGATCATCTGGGAGGAAGTTTTTCCGAATCACTTTCATCTCTTCATTGATCCAAGGCTGTCGCTTTGGGTCATACTTCCAGAAATGTTGATGGGAATCTAATCTCATGCTTCTGGATCATTCATCGCCACTTGTCTTGAAATCCCCAGTCCGTCGATTCCCAACTCGACAATGTATCCTGGTTGAAGATATTTAGGTTCGGGCTTCAAGCCCATTCCTACTCCGGCTGGAGTACCAGTGGAGATGACATCTCCAGGGAGTAAGGTCATGTATTGAC
>JBBQDY010000300.1:0-4372 GCA_038320155.1 Cytophagales bacterium | reverse complement strand
GATAAGAGTGAAATTAGGATTCTCTAAAAATGACTCAATGTTGTACCGATGTCCAGTAGCGAAATTATCAAAACAAGTGACTTTTACTTCCAGATTCAATAAAGCTTCACATAGGTTGGAGCCGACAAAACCAGCCCCACCGGTTACTAACACTTTCTTCCCTGCTAATTGGGCCTTAAACTTGTCAAACATATCTCCAATTATAGCCTAGAATCCACCAATTCCTTACTCAACACCCCTTTCACATCATACACCACCTGTTGATCCGATTTCCGAATTTCCCAAGTTTTAAATTCTTGATGCCCTACTGCTAAGATTATGGCTGAATAGTCTTCCATCACAGGCTTTGCACCGCCATTGATAATATCAATTCCATATTCATGCTTTACGGCTGCTGCATCTGCCCAATGATCATAGATACAAACGTCCATGTCAAATGATCTGAGCTCATTGTAAATATCGATCACTCTCGTGTTCCGTACATCGGGATCCTCCTTCCTTGCATTCCGGCGGACAGGCAGTCCTGCCTTCGGCAGGCAGGCTTCCATAAATGTAAAGCCCAAAATCAGCACTTTGGAATCAATCACCTTGATGTCTTTGCGCATCATAGGATTGATGAACCCGGTGGAAATGTTCTTTACCTCGTAGGATTTAGGATCTCAAAAAATTTATTTAGGCAATCCGATTTTTTTTAGCATTTGATTAGCTTTTTCAAGCTTTTCAGGAAACAAAATCTGCCCATCGTATTGATTTAAACTTGGATCAATTTTGACGATGGGTGTTTTCCTTTTTTTAAGATCAGTCAATAGATTACTTGAGTTCATCTTTTTTCAATTTATTTGTTTTCTCCTTACCAAGAATCCTTCAAACTCAGTGTCGCGTCTAAATTTTTCCCAGCTATCATTTAGTTGCCCGTAAACCTCAAAGTCTTGATTCAACTCGTCAAAGAACTTTGCGATACCCATTCTATACAATCGAGTTCGAGATTTTGTGCTTCCAATTAAATATACCCAAGAATCCGAATATTTATCCGTAAAAGCATAAACGGTAGCTGCTACTGTAGCAAGGACTTTATCTCGATCTCCATTGTCAGTTATTACCCTATCATTTATTTGACCAGTTTCAGTGTTTTTGTCGCCGAATGCCAAATTATAAACTCCATTTAAATTGGTTGGTTGATACGCTACCAATTTAGCAACTTTACCAAACTTACCCTCACTTTCGAATTCGAAAGTCATCAACTGGCTACTCGATGATAACGGGTATTTTGGTAAAATCATTTCAAATCAAGAACGTTTTATGGAATTTATCTAATCCTATTTTCCTATTCACAATCTCGCATCCACCAATTCCTTACTAAAAACCCCTTTCACATCAAACACCACCTGCTGATCCGATTTCCGAATATCCCAAGTTTTAAATTCTTGATGCCCTACTGCTAAGATTATAGCTGAATAGTCTTCCATCACAGGCTTTGCACCGCCATTGATAATATCAATTCCATATTCATGCTTTACCTCTGCTGCATCTGCCCAATGATCATAGATACAAACGTCCATGTCAAATGATCTGAGCTCATTGTAAATATCGATCACTCTAGTATTTCGTACATCCGGGCAGTCTTCCTTGAAAGTAAAACCCAAAATCAAGACCTTGGAATCTATCACTTTCAGATCCTTGCGCATCATCAACTTAATCACCTCGGTAGCCACATGCTTGCCCATGGAATCGTTGAGTCGCCTTCCTGCCAAAATAATCTCTGGATGATAGCCAAGTTCCTGTGCTTTCTGAGCCAAATAAAATGGATCTACTCTCATATAGTGACCACCCACTAATCCTGGCTTGAAAGGAAGGAAATTACTTTGTATATGTGTAGAAAAACCAATTATATCCATTCTCTTAGATCTGGCAATGGAGTAGAAGCTTCTGAATGAAGAACTGCCTTGACCCGAACCTGGTACATATTTTCCAACTTTTGGTGCCTGACCCGATCAATCCGGTGATTGGAAACCACAAAAGCTAATTCTATAGGCCTCCCAGCTCTATTATTCATCACCTGATTTTTCAAGCTAAAATATTCTGGCCGAGTTTCTCTGGTGTATTTGACTTGTTCAAATGCATGATCGATATCACTGCCTTTTAGCTCCACCAAAATCATAAAAATTTTATTGCCTTTTTCATAGAAAAACATTCCATCGCACTTTGGAAAATTATCCCTAAAAACACAGCCATCCAAAATCAGAAGCTTGGCAGATTCCTGATGCCTAGGTCGAATAGTTACTTTCTTTCCTTTCTCCTGCAAAACCAATCTTTCCCCGCAGGAATCCGAAGGGTCTCCCCGTCGGACACATACACAACTTTCAAAGTATCCCAAGTCAATCATGGATTGTGTTTTCCCATTGAAGGTCTCTCATACGATCGTATACTTTTGCAAGAGCGTTGAAGGGATGAATTAACTTATCGTCAAGTAGTTGGATTTCTTTGTCCAATAAAGAAGTCTCCATATTTTCGCCGATAAAATAAGCTTTCACATCCATAGGAGAGATTGCTTCTATTGCCATAATCTCCTTATCCTTGGTCGAGATATCTAGAATATGATGCCTTTGCAGCTGGTTATTGACCGCTTCTATGATAAATGGACTGTGCGTAGTCAACAAAAATTGGGTTTTTGGAAAAGTACGAAGTAAATCTCCGACCACTCTCCGCTGCCATTCTGGATGAAGATGCAGATCAATTTCATCAATCAAGACAACCGCTTCCGATTCCAATGGTTTTATTGACTCTGGATTAGCAAGTGCCATTCGGATCGCTAAATCAATCACTAATGAAAGTAGCGTTTTGTATCCGTCGCTGAGCTGCATAATATCCAGTGTTTCACCGTCTTTTTTTACGACAAACTTCAGCGGGTTCAGAATAATGTGGGGGTCACTGATTCCTGGGAAGACACTAACAATTGCTTTCCTTACGGCTTCAAGTTCAGGTAATTGAAAATCAAAATCCTTTAATTCACGCTGTTTCCGTTGTTCCTCATTTTCCTTATTATAGAACCAAACAAATGCGGATTTAAATCTGCTGTCAGCAGCAAGTGCCCCTTCCAAAGCTTCAAACCTTGCATGGGCTTTTGGAAAACCTCTCCTTCGAAGTGGTACATCTAATAAAGCCCTAGAGACTCCATAATAGGAAAACATCGGAAGCTCAAATCTTTTTGAATCATTTAAAGGATCTAGAATTGATGTGTCAAGATATTTACGAAGATTTTGAAGACCTACAGGAGGAGGAATTTGGGTAGTAGTGGACTTACTCTTATCTCGTCTATCAGTTCTATCCCATATTAGACCTTCTTGTGTTTCTACTCTTACTCTAGTATAAGGAGCCTTTTGATTCTCAACTTGTTTGATATCAGTTTTGCGAAATGAAATCCCAGAAACCCCCGGCAGATAAGTGAGAATAGCACCTAATCCTATTGCCAAACCATCAAGAACAGAGGTTTTACCAGCACCATTCTCTCCTATCAGGATAGTAAGTCTAGTACCAAGCTCTAGTTGGATGCGGTCCTTAGATCTGAAATTATCAAGAGTAATGGTTTTTATGATCATTGGGTAAATACTTTGTCTACTAAAGAAACGAATATTTCATTCAAAAATTAAGAATCAATATTTCCAATTAAAGCCTAGAATCCACCAATTCCTTACTAAAAACCCCTTTCACATCATACACCACCTGTTGATCCGATTTCCGAATATCCCAAGTTTTAAATTCTTGATGCCCTACTGCTAAGATTATGGCTGAATAGTCTTCCATCACAGGCTTTGCACCGCCATTGATAATCTCAATTCCATATTCATGCTTTACTTCTGCCGCATCTGCCCAATGATCATAGATACAAACGTCCATGTCAAATGATCTAAGTTCATTGTAGATATCGATCACTCTAGTATTTCGTACATCCGGGCAGTCTTCCTTGAAAGTAAAGCCCAAAATCAAAACCTTGGAATCTATCACTTTCAGATCCTTGCGCATCATCAACTTAATCACCTCGGTAGCCACATGCTTGCCCATAGAATCGTTGAGCCGTCTTCCCGCCAAAATAATCTCTGGATGATAGCCGAGTTCCTGTGCTTTCTGAGCCAAATAGAATGGATCGACGCTGATACAATGGCCTCCAACCAAGCCTGGCTTGAAAGGAAGGAAATTCCACTTGGTTCCAGCAGCCTCAAGCACCTCCTGCGTATCGATATTCAATAAGTTAAAGATTTTACTCAGCTCATTGACAAAAGCAATATTGATATCTCGTTGAGAATTTTCGATCACCTTAGCAGCTTCCGCGACCTTAATACTCGAAGCTTTATGCGTACCTGCAGTAATGACGGAT
>JBBQDY010000299.1:0-4373 GCA_038320155.1 Cytophagales bacterium | reverse complement strand
CACAAATCTCAGTGACGTGATTCAGGTCATGACTGGAAATTAAAAATGTGGTACTCGATCGTTCTTTTTCCTGAAGGATTAATTTCTTCAATCGGATCTGAGAACTTGGGTCTAGGTTTTCAAAAGGCTCATCCAAAAATACCACATCAGGCTTTCCCATCAGCGCAGCGGCGATTCCAACTTTTTTCAGGTTACCTTTTGATAGATCCCGGATGTATTTCTTTTTACCCAAGATCTCATCGCTAAACAGTTCAGTGAATTTTTCCAAATGAATACCCAAATCAGCTTCGGACATGCCATAGATTTTGCGAAGCGTCTGAAAATACTCATCCGGCGTCAGGTAAGTCAATAGCATGTGCTCATCCAAATAGGCTCCCGTTTTTGCTTTCCATGATTCGGATTTGCTGACGTCTTGACTATCTATAGTGACCGAACCAGATGTGGCCCGAACAAGATCAAGCATAATCCGGAACAGGGTGGTCTTACCGGCTCCGTTGTTTCCCACGAGCCCAAAGCACTCTGATTTTGGGATACTAAGCTGCTCGACATCCAACACCACTACTTCTTTGTACTGTTTCTTTAATTGATTGACGTAAATCATGATTCTTGACGGAATGAGGAAGAAATTTCGTAACGATTTGAGTTGATTCGGTTGATATTAAATTGACTGAGTGGTTTGAAAGCGAAGATTCCAATCACCCCACTAATCCCTAATGCAAGCAACCCTACATAGTCATTGAACAGAAGCGAAAAAGGAAGATAGATCAGGTAAGGTCCTGCCATCATGGGAATGATAATTAAGAACTGTGCAGCACCTATACCTTCGTAGTTAAACATGGCCCCTTTGTTCAAATCCATCGGCTTGGGCTTCCAAAGTGCGAGATAGATGATCACATGGATCAGGATTCCAATGTTAAACAGGAAGGTGGCGATGTGGACTAAAAGAATATTCCAACCGAAATACACATAAGGTATGGAGGCCAGAAAACAAATGACAGAAATACTGATAAAGAGTAAATACTTGCCTTTCACCAAAGCCTCTACCCCATCTTTTCGATTCAGGAAAAAGTCAAAATTCGCAGAGTTCCAACTCAAAAATTGTTGTCCATATTGGATCGTAAAGATCCCAGTGATAAAAACTCCGACAAATATAAAAAGGTCAAAAATCCCTCCATCTTCACTTTTATAAGCAGGATTGGTATAAAAAACCAAGCCGTACAGAAGAAAGAAAGCCGAAAGCATCAAGTAGGTTCTACTTTTTTTATGTCGAATGATCAGCTTCCATTCCAAATTAGCCAACTCACCTGCCAAACCAAATCTCGAGAAAAAACCAATCGATTGTCCCACAAAACGAATCTCATCTTCTTCTGCGAGATCTTCCAGATAGGCATTATCCAGATAAAATCTTCGACAAAGAATAAAAGTACCAACCATCAAAACAGCGAGTAGAGCCATTGGAATGGGACTGGTCAATGCGAAATCAAAAATTGGTTTGGCCAGTTCGCCCAAATTAAACCAACCCATGTAACTCGAACCTACCCCCAAAGCCAAAACTGCAAACACGACCACCAGACCAATCAGCCCGTCTTCGAATCGCTGCTTAAACCAAAGCATAAACCAATGAAGCGTCCAGCTCGTCATCGCAATACTTCCAACCCAAAATACAGCGCCTGAAGTACCATAAACTGGCTCAATAATTTGGATAGCGGAGGGTAAAAACAATAAAAGTGGAATGATCGTCATCGCCGAAATAAAGGAACGAATCAAAAGCAAAGAAATGATTTTGCCTTTTCCAATGGGTAAATGAAGTAAACTCTCAAGCTCAATAACCGGCAGCGTCTGCAGAAAATAACGAGACATGAATTCTGCCAGAAAAAAGAAGATCAAATAGCTATTCAATACCACTATTGGGTCTTGGCCTTCGGCCAAAAGCTCAATAATTCGAGGTAAGAAAATGCCTGCTCCCAACACATATCCTAAGAGAAGCAAGATCAAGAATCCGAGAAAAATATTCGCCATAGCACTTTTTGCAAATGCTGTGGACCGGAAACTTTTGAGAAACTGTAAACGGATTAATTCAAAAATCATGGAAATCGCAGTTGAATATTCTTTTTAACTTTACACCAAAGTATCACCAAACTTGCAAAAAGTTTCGAGTAGTTAATAGAAATAATTATAAATGATGGAAGTAGTACAGGAACCAGGATTTTTCAGGATTGTTGAGTCCCGTCGCTCTGTTAGGTTATTCGATCAGGAAGTTACGTTCGATCACGACTTGGTCAGAAAATGTCTCGAAGCGGCTATCCTTTCTCCCAACAGCTCCAATCTCCAACTCTACCAGTTTGTCAGAATTCCAGAGTCATCTCTCCTAAAAGATCAACTCGCAGAGCTCTGCATGCGCCAAAAAGCTGCCACCACTGCAAGAGAATTGATCGTAGTAGTGACTCGAAGGGACTTGTGGAGATCCAGAGCCAATGCAAATTATGAGTACATCAAATCCGCTACTCAAAACCAGCCAGAGAAAAAGAAAAAGCAAGCATTAAGTTATTATGGGAATCTAATTCCAAAGCTTTACTCGAAATTTCCTGGGTGGACTTTGATCAAGAAGGTAATTGCATTTTTTATGGGATTGAAAAGACCGATGGTGCGTGAAGTCGGTGAGACCGAAGTTCGGATCTCCGTTCACAAATCAGCCGCGCTGGCCTCGATGACTTTTATGCTAGGAATGAAAGCGGTGGGTTACGATACTTGCCCAATGGAAGGCTTCGATTCTAAAAGAGCCTCCAAACTTTTAAATCTCAGTTCAGGCTCCGAAATCTGCATGATTATCGGCTGCGGTCCCGGACTTCCGGGAGGAGTGTATGGGGAAAGGTTTCGGGTGGAAAGTGAGAAGTTGATTACGAACTTATGATTTGAAATCAGAAAGCTAAAGTGAGAAATCTAAAAAAAAGCAAGAATGATTAACTAAGAAACCTGAGGAAATTCCGTGGAATAAAGAAACTAACCATTATTGAGGCAATATTTTTTTTGGACGAAAAGATCAAAAAATTACGACGCCAATTAAGTATTTTAAATATCTGAAGAATCTTAAATTAATACTTTTTTATGGACAGAGATCTAAAAGACAGAACCAAAAAATTCGCACTTAAAATCATAAAGCTTGTTTCGGAGTTGACCAAAACTACGGTAGGATTCAAATTAGATAAACAATTTATCCGTTCAGGAACCTCGATTGGCGCAAATTATCAGTCTTCCCAAAGAGGATGTTCACGAGCTAAATTCATTTCTAAATTATCAATTGTTCCTGAGGAAGCTGTTGAGACTATTTTTTAGTTAGAATTAATTTTGGAGTCAAATCTTCTTGCTCCAGATCGAA
Organism: Cytophagales bacterium; assembly: GCA_038320155.1. Lineage (GTDB taxonomy): Bacteria > Bacteroidota > Bacteroidia > Cytophagales > Cyclobacteriaceae > Algoriphagus. The sequence goes on along the minus strand of JBBQDY010000299.1, from coordinate 997 downwards.
TCAAGCCAAAACTAAATGAAGCAAATGAATTGACCGCTATTTTTACTTCAATGATGATCAATTCCAAAAATAACTCAGTTGAATAACCCATTGTTCATCCTGCCTTTTTCGAGGAACCACATCGTTTTTTGGCAGATTTCAGACTTCTCACTTTAGCTTTCTGATTTTTTCAATATTTGTATTTTCCTTCCCATTTCCCCTTCAAATACTTTCTCAATTCATTTTCTCGTGCATTATCTCCAGGTTCGTAGAGTTTGAGACCTTTGATTTCATCTGGCATAAATTCCTGCGCGACGAAGTTGCCTGGAAAGTCATGTGAGTATTTATAAGCCTTGCCGTAATTCAAATCCTTCATCAGTTTGGTGGGCGCATTTCGTAGAGCCAATGGAACAGACAAATCTCCTTTTTCACGGACCAAAGCCTGAGCCTGGTTGATAGCTAAATAGGCGGCGTTACTTTTTGGGCTACTTGCCAAATAGGTCACGCATTGGGAAAGGATAATTCTGGATTCTGGATAGCCAATGATTTTCACAGCTTCAAAGCAGTTGGTAGCCAAAAGCAAGGCATTTGGGTTTGCATTACCGATGTCTTCGGAAGCCAAGATCACCAAACGGCGGGCGATAAATTTCACATCCTCTCCTCCTTCGATCATTCGAGCAAGCCAATACACCGCTGCATTGGGATCCGAACCCCGAATCGATTTGATAAACGCGGAAATGATATCGTAATGCTGTTCGCCAGATTTGTCGTAAAGCGCAACTTTCTGCTGGGCAATTTCCATCACCTTTTCATCCGTGATGACGGTCGGGTCTTCATTGATCCCATCAATCACAATCTCGAGCAGATTCAAAAGTTTTCTTCCGTCTCCTCCAGAAATCCGCAACAAAGCATCGATCTCCTTCAATTCTATTTTACGCTTTTTCAAGTCCACATCCTGAGTCAAAGCTTGCTGAATCATCGCTTCCAGATCTGACTTCCCGAGAGAATTCAGTGTAAA
>JBBQDY010000298.1:0-4378 GCA_038320155.1 Cytophagales bacterium | reverse complement strand
TACTCAGACATTAGCTTGGTCAAGTCCGATTCATATTTTAGATTTTGAAGGTAAAGGATATCTGATGTGACACCTTCAGTTACTTTTTTAGAAAAACCTTCGAATCCAGGTAACTTTTTTGATTGATTTAGAAATTCGTTCACTATCTCTGTAGGATAATAAAAGATACCAGCTCCTAGGTAGAAAATAGCCTGGGCAGTGGTCTCGGCAGTCATTTCTTTATTTTCCCCGTTGATGACACCCATGAGGATAAGGTTGTTTCCAACATCAAATAAATAAGCTAGTCTAGTCACTCCATCTGGAAGTACCGCTTTAGATTTGCCGGAAGCATCTACAGGAAAAGTCATTAACCCAGTCGAAAGCGTGCTTTTTGCCAAGTCGATGACAGTTCCGGCAGGTAAAGTAATTTGTACATCAACTGTTTTGGCAAGGTTAGCTTCTTTTGGAGGCTTGTTTGGGTCGAGGTCAGCAGGTTCTTCTGGTTCGCTACAAGCGAAAGAAAGCATCGAAAAAATGATGCCGCATAGGAGGTAAAATCTGGTGTTTTTCATGGTAAAAGTCGTTTATACTTCTCCATCGAAAACCCAAGAAAATGTCATCAAAAACCACAAAAAATATTTCTTACATCCGAAAAAATGTGTCTAAATCTTCCAAGAACAGTTATTTTCTCATTTCTTGTAACTGGGTTATCAGAGATTTTGCTTCCGCTCTATCTGAAGCTTTCAGGTAAAGAATAGCTTCAAAGTATCGCCCTTCTTGAGTCAATATCAATCCCACATACCAATTGGCATCTTGCCTAAACTGGCTTTCTTCGTCTTTGATTACCTGCTCCAGCAAAAGCTTCGCATCTTCCATTTCGCCAATCTGCAAATAATCCATGGCCACGAAATACAAAAGCGTGTCATTTTGAGGTGATTGGGTCAGAAGTAGCTTCCAATACTCCAGAGATTTAGCATAATCTCCAGACTTGTACTCAATCATACCGCGGTCAAATTCATAATCTTCTGAATCGGACATCATCGAAGTCAATCCGGGGTCTTTGGCGTAGTATGCTGTAAAAAGTCGCTCAGAACTGGAATCAAACCAACCCGACCAAAATCCCACACTGGCAGTAATCACTATAAAAAGAGAAGCCGCCGCAGTCCAAATCCAAGTAGAATTCAAGAACCGCTGGGAGGTTTTAGCAGCTGGTAATTGCTGATGAAAAATTTCCATTCGAGACTTCATCGCAGCTCGGGCTATGCCTTCTCTTAAGACCTCTACCTCTTCGAGTTTTTCTTTCCAAAGTGGCTCCTCCGTTACCCTTTTCGCAAAAGCCAATAACTCCACACCGGAAAGCTTTCCATCGAGGTAATCCTCCAATACGCTATATTCTTCAGGGCTTATATTTACTGATTCGTTCAGCATAATTTCAATTCTTTAAGACAATCTTCCGGAGCTTTTCCATGCAGCGGTATTTGTTATTTTTGACAGTTTGGGGTGTCCATCCAAAGGTGGTGGCAATTTCTTCCATGCTCTTTTTCAAGAAATAAAAGCTGTTCAGCAATTCTTGACAGTTGTCGCCTAGCTCTATAAAAGCCAATTCCACCTGTTCATATTTCTCTTCCAGACTCTCCTCCTCTGATTTAGAAGCTTGATTCAGAAAAAAGGAATCTTCTTGTTTCCGATCCCTTTTGAATCGAGCAGACCGAACCCAGTCCAGCCACTTATTCTTGGCTACCTGAAATAGATATCCCTGAATAGCCGTTTGATTGGTAGGAGTAAAAGCCCCTTTCTGGACATTTTGCCAAAGTGTCAAAAACGCTTCTTGAAAGATATCTTTCGCCTCATCTTCATTCCCCTGATTGGCCTGCACAAACTTCCTCACCTTAGAAAAACCTTCTTCGTAGATTTGACCGAGTATAATCTCATCATTTCGACAAATCGCCTGAATGATTTCTTCTTGGGAAAGGTTCGTAAAAATATCTGTCGGCATAATGCTGTAAAAGCCAAAAAGATACAATTATTTGATTTTCAAGCCAAGAAATAAAACTCAGCGTAGCGAAAAGATCTGATTGATTATTTACATGTTTTTTCACGAGAATAAATGAGCTGTATTTCCCTTACATCGGTGCAGCCCCAAAAAGTCATCAAGAAGAATTTACCTTTCTCTGCTTTCTGAAAAGCAATAGTAAACCAACTAAAAGAATCAAGAGTGCCAATCCAAAAAACCACCTGAGGTCTTTGGGTTGCTCTAGTAAGATCGGGCTAGAATCTCCCATCGCGATCAGTCCTGCCCAAAATTCCGGTGAAAGAGCGCGTCCTTGAGCCACTGACAGGTAATCCAACTTTGCCAGTCTGAGCGCTTCATCCTTAGCCATGCCCTCAGCCAAGTATTCGTAGAACCGAGAGGCGATTTTAGAGCTCGCCTCCTCATCGATTTTCCAAAGTCCGATCAGCAGACTTTTGCTCCCGGCATAGTTGAACGCATGTGCTAGCGAAATCATGCCTTCTCCAGGCTGATAGGTCGGCTTGCCTGTCTCGCAAGCCATGAGAACGGCCAGTTCCGAGCTGAGATCCATCTGATAGATATCTTTTGCAAAAAGAGAATTCTCTTCATTCCCTGCTGTTTTTGCAAAAATGAGTCTTGAAAATTGCGGACTGAGATTGTCCGACTTAGCATGAGTTCCGATATGCAAAATTCGATGTTGCCCAGCTTCTGCTACAAAATGAGCCAAAGTGGATGACTGTTGGGAAAACACTTTTCCACCCAATAGCTTCTTGAGCTGATCTACCAATCTGTCTGTAAATGGCTGAGGAATCAATCTCAAATAAGAGCGATCAATCTGTAAACTATCCTTCACCATAGAAAGGTAATCGGCCTTCATTTCGTCAGAAAAGCCTGGCGCAAAAGCGACGAAATTTGATTGGTAGGAATTGGGCTTAGTTGAATAGCTAAATAGAAGTGTACTATAGTGATAGGAGATGCTGTGTTTTGCTAAGAGTGAATTCTTACTCAGCGCGCTGTAATCTTGGATCAAGTCAGTCGTCAGGATCTCAAAGCTAAGATTGAAAAGAACCCCATCAGGAATGATCAGAACCCGTTGCGTTTTTATCTGAGAAGCCAGCGGTGCCCAAAGCCCCTGATATAGCTCATTTAGATTAGCAAAAGTCTTGTTTTTATCATTCCATTCTTGCTGATAGCTAGTTAATACTTTAGACACCTTTGGGTAATCCAGATCTGCAAAATATAGTTTCCTATCTTTCTTGGAAAGCACCAATGCGACCAAATCTTCTCCTATTGTCAAGTATCGGACCACTGTAACTTCTGAAGGCAGACTTTCCCAGATGTCATTCATCGAATGATTTAGCGTGGCATATCTGAATTGGTAATATTCTGGATAGCTTATTCGAGCTTTTTGTAGAAAGTTTTCCCAAGCTGTGATTGCTTTCAGATATTCCTTAACTCCTCCATCATGAAGGTCGATAGTTTTGCGTATTCTGGCTTTCAATTCGTTTTCTTCTGCGAAAAAAGTGGCTGGAATAGTACCAAACCTTGAGACATCCATTCGGTCAAGTCTCGCCCTTACTTTTTGATAAAGCGTGGATTCGTGCAGAATCAATAACCGGGCGAGGAACTCTTGCTGTGGCGATTTCTTGTACAGCTCCAAGTAGAGTTGTTCTAATAAGCTAAAAAAATCGGCATTTTCCGTATTCAAAAGTGTCCGATCCTCTTCAGAATCCAGAAACGTTATTCTCCGCTCAAGTACCTTCAGTCCATCTTCCAATTCATTTACCATTCCTTTCAAATCATCTACCGAGGGGTTAGCTGTAGCTAAAAATCTGGATTTTGTTCGCAACCAAATCGCCTGAGGCTTATACCTTTCATTTTGTAAGGAATCTAAGAATGTCGAGGTGCTGTTAAACTGCTTATCGAGCGTATTCAAAGCGACCTGACTCCACCTGCTCGCTTGATCAAAATTGCCTGCCGTCAAATACACTTCCCCGATATTCAATTCCTGCTCAAAAGCAATCAGGCTACTTTTGCCTGAGTTATGTTTCACGTAAGTATAAGATTCCTCCGCGACACAAATCGCCTCCTTTTCCTTTTTATTTTCTGCCAAAAACGTCGCAAATACTTTGAGAAACCCCAGATAAACAAGGTCTAAATCGTCTCCAAGCACCGCTTTGAATAACCCATGCGCCTTGCGATAATGGCTCTCAGCAAGTTCCTGATTTCCATACCGATCTTCAATCCTAGCTAAAGCAAACCAGCCATCTGCCTCATAGTGTTGGTAGCTTCCTTCGGTGTTTTCCAGTCCTTGAAGGCCGTTTCGAATGATTTTTTTGGCTTTTTCTGGCTCGGCTTGGTCAAGGTATAATTGACCAAGTAGAATTT
>JBBQDY010000297.1:0-4389 GCA_038320155.1 Cytophagales bacterium | reverse complement strand
GTTTTACGAAGGATTATCCTGTGGAGAAATTCTATCGAGATTCGAAGCTTTGTACGATTGGAGAAGGAACCTCTGAGATTCAGAAGTTGGTAATTTCTAGAGAAATACTTCGTTAAATCAGAAGTCTTAAGTCAGAAGTCTAAAAATAAAAAATTGAAAAGCTGAAATCCGAAAGGGTTTCAGTTTTTTTGAAGGGAATCGAGGAATTATGACAAAAGAATCTGGTTCTAAATCCAGCCTAAAACTTTTTCAGATTCCTGAGCAATCTTTTTGGGTCTTGTCTATTGTCCCAGATTAACAAAATCCTTAACTGTGAATTAGCGACTCTATAAAAAAGGCTTACATTTTCGTGAATAATAACTTTACGGTTCTCGCTTGAAAAAGCTTTAAAGCCGATTTCAGGATTTGATGAAATGAGTTCAATTTTTTCATCAATTAAAGTCAAAAATTTCTCAATTATTTTTTCATCCCAAACTGACTCTAAAAATTCTACACATCATTCAAAGAAGTAACAGCTTCGTCGGTCCAAAAAATAGAAAATGATTTCATTTACTCCTAAGGAGATTCTTAGCTGAGGTGTGCGGAGTGATTTTTTTTGAGTTGTTTGACAATTCAAGGATTTCAAATAGAGTTTTTTCTTCCTCAGAAAGTGATTCACTTTTCAGTTTATCTAAAATCTGAATCAGATCTTCATCGGCTATATCTCTAATCCAATCAATAATTCCAGCTTTCTTTTCTGTAATATTCATAGCTAAAGGTAGTTAAATGGGATAATAATTTCAGCTGATTATCCGCTTTATTACCTGTAGGAAGATGGAAGAAGAATATAATTGGTGTATTCCCGGCAGCTATCCGCATGATAATTGGGTGTTTCGGTCTTCCCTGCCTTCCGGCAGGCAGGCGTCTTCTGTCTTCCCTGCCTTCCGTCTGGCGGGCATCCCAAAAGTGAGGAAAATATAGCTATTGGTGTAATTGCGGATTGTCATATTCTTCTATACGGATAGCTGCTAAGCCACTCCCAGAAGTTGTCTTTGTGAATTATTCTTAGCGGTTCAGATTGATATTTATCTATGAATGAATTCGGGATTTTTGCCTTTGCATTAGCATTCCATTTAAATTCAAAGGGATAAATTTTCCCATCAATTTCTTCGAGGTAATCAATTTCCTGCCCTCGGACTGTTCGCCAAAAATAAGTTTGACCATAAAAACCGGCGTAGCTTAGAAGCTTTTGGCGCTCGGAGATTAGGAAGTTTTCCCAAAGTCCACCGATGTCATTTCGCGAGGCTATTGGAGCATAATTTCCGATGATTGCATTTCTGATTCCGTTGTCTACGAAGTAGAATTTTCTACTCGAACTGATTTCCGATCTTAGATTTCTTGAAAAAGGTGAAAGCTTTTTGATGATAAATGCCTTCTCTAGAAGATCCAAATAATTAGCCACGGTATTCTTGTCAGCCTGCACTGTTCGACTCAGTTCATTGAAACTTACCTCCGAACCTACTTGCCAAGCCAAAGCTTGAAGAATTTTATTTAATAGTTCAGGTTTTCGAATTCCTTCAAAGTTTAAAAGATCTTTATACAGATAGCTCATTGCTAAATTATTTAAGACCTCAATTTCGTTTCCATTTTGGGTGATAACTTCAGGATAGGTGCCAAAAATCAAATACTTTTCCAAGCTTCCCAAGGTGACTGGCATTCCAAGTGTCTTGGTCATTTCAGACCAACTTAAGGGGTAAATTCTATACTCCCATTTTCTTCCAGTTAGGGGTTCATTAATCGACTCAGAAAGCTCCAAAGCAGAAGAGCCGGTGACGATGAGTTGAATGTCTGAAAAGTTATCAATGATCAATTTGAGCGAAAGCCCAATATTGGGGATTCGTTGTGCTTCATCTACAATCACAACTTTAGATGTTCCTAAATATGATTTGAGGAAACTAAGATTAGGATTGGAAAGAGCCGCTTGAATTGGATGTTCGTCGCCGTTTAGATATAAAAATTCATCAGAGATGCTTCCAGCTAGCTTTTTAACCAGAGTGGTCTTTCCTACTTGACGCGGACCTAAGAGTAAAATTGCCTTTTTGTAGTCAATTTTATCTTTTAGAATTTGAAACAGTTTTCTGTCAATATGCATAATCAGTGATCGTAATCACCAAATATACGTATTTTTAGTGATTACGATCCCCAATTATACCATTTAGAGGTAATTCTTTTTGAAATGAGCCTATGCTCCAGCGACCATATACACTCCAGCCGCCAAAGTAGCTCCTGCAATTGGTCCCAAAATCGGAACCCAAGCATAGCCCCAGTCGGTAGCTCCTTTGCCTTTGATCGGTAACAGCTGATGCATCAATCTTGGACCAAAATCTCGCGCGGGATTGATCGCATAGCCAGTAGTTCCGCCTAGGGAAAGCCCAATCACCCAAACTAGAAATGCGACTGGAATTGCCCCAAGAGAACCCATCCCAATTGGAGTAGCAATATCATCGCCCATATTTGCGCCCTTATTATAGAGAATTACCAATATCAAGACGAAAGTACCGAGCAACTCAGAGAGAAAATTTAATTTGAAATTTCGAATTGCGGGGGAAGTCCCAAATGGACCAGATATTATCCCGGGATTGGTTTCAGCTTCGTAATGATCTTTGTACATGAGCCAAGCTAAACCCACCCCGAGCATAGCGCCTAAAATCTGAGCTAAAATATATCCTGGAGCCAGTGCCCAATCAAACTTACCGGTGATTCCCAATCCAATAGTCACTGCCGGATTGAGGTGGGCGCCACTATAAGGACCGGCTACTACTACCCCAGAGAATACGGCCAGCGCCCAAGCAGTGGAGATCTCCATGATCCCTCCGCCGTTTCCTTTGGTTTTGGGTAAAAGCATATTGGCGACCACGCCGGAACCTAAAAGTAAGAGAAGAAACGTGCCGATGAATTCTGCTAGGTATGGATTCATGAGGTGATTTTGGGGAGTGTAGGTTGGAATATTTTTAAGAAAAATGCTTTAGGCTATTCGATCCAATTTTTAGATCGTTCCACTGCTTTGTGCCAAAAATGCAACATTTTTTCTCGCTTTTCTTCTTCTTTTTCTGGGGTAAAGCTGCGATCTGCGGTCCAGAGTTCTTCAAGTTCGGCTCTGCTTTCCCAGAACCCAACAGCTAATCCCGCCAAAAAGGCCGCTCCGATGGCAGTGGTTTCGATGATTTCCGGTCGTTTAATTTCGCAGTCTAGCAAATTGGCCTGAAACTGCATCAAGAAATTATTTGCAGTTGCGCCACCATCTACTCGAAGTTCGGTGGTAGGTTTATCGCTGTCTTTTTCCATGGCTTTCAGCACATCATATACCTGATAGGCAATCGCTTCCAATGCTGCTCGGGTGAAATGTGCAATAGTGGTCCCTCGGGTAATCCCAAAAAATGCTCCTCGGGCATTTTGATCCCAATGCGGTGCACCTAAGCCAGCTAGTGCCGGCACGAAATAGACTCCATCATTGTCTTCGATGCTGCTGGCAAGCTTTTCTGTTTCCTTAGCATCTTTGAATAGCTCCAGTCCATCACGAAGCCATTGAATCGCCGCGCCTCCAATGAATACAGAACCTTCCAATGCATAATTGATCTCATCTCCGATCTTCCAAGCTACTGTAGTCAGCAATTGATTTTTTGATCGAACTGCCTCTGTTCCGGTATTCATCACTAGAAAGCAGCCGGTGCCATAAGTGGTCTTGGCCATTCCGGGCTCGGTACAGAGTTGTCCGAAAAGTGCGGCCTGCTGATCTCCGGCAATTCCTGCGATTGGAATTTTAGTGCTGAGCACATCTCCGGTTGTTTCGCAATAGACCTCTGAGCAAGATTTAACCTCCGGAAGCATCGAAGCAGGAACGCCAAAAAGATCCAATAATTCCTGATCCCATTCTTGGGTATGAATATTGAAAAGCATGGTCCGGCTGGCATTGGTAATGTCAGTCAGATGGTTTTTTCCAGCGGTAAGCTTCCAGACGAGCCAGCAATCCACTGTACCAAAAGCCAATTCTCCAGCCTCGGCTTTGGCGCGGGCACCATCCACATTTTCCAGAATCCATCTGATTTTTGTTGCAGAAAAATAAGCATCGATGATCAATCCGGTCTTGGAAGCAATGAGCTCGGCATGACCTTTTTCTTTTAAGCTATCGCAAAAAGCAGCTGTCCGGCGATCCTGCCAGACTATGGCATTGTAAAGTGTCTTGCCAGTTTTTCGATCCCAAACAATGGTTGTTTCCCGTTGATTGGTAATGCCGATACCGGCAATCTCATCTGCTCGAATTCCTTTATTGACCAAAGCCTCAATCATCACCGCTGATTGTGATGTCCAGATTTCTTCAGGATCATGTTCCACCCAGCCTTGCTTTGGGAA
>JBBQDY010000296.1:0-4408 GCA_038320155.1 Cytophagales bacterium | reverse complement strand
TTAGAAAATTTGAATTTCTCCCCAATTCAAGTAATCGATCCAAATAGTATTCCTGAGTGGCAAAAGGATACCGTCAGAAAAAGAATTTATGCAATAGATTCGGGTGATGAGGAAGTGGAAAATTGGGAAGATGTCAAGCGCGAAATTTTTTCCAAAAAGTGAGCTACACGATTAAAATTTCTAAATCAGCAAAAGCTGATTTTAGGAATACATTTCTTTGGTACGAGGAAAAAGTAAATGGATTGGGCCATAAATTTTAAAAGACTATTGAAAAAAGGAATAGCTTCTTTGAGAACAAACCCTGAAAAATTTCAAAAAAAGTATGATGAAGTACACGTCTATTTTTTAAAAACATTTCCATTTGGGATTCACTACAAAATTGATTTTGAAAATAGAGTCGTATTAATTGTCGCTTTTTTTCATACTTCAAGAGATTTAACGAATTGGAAAAAGGAAGAGGACTAAAGACTTTTCTCTAAACCAACTTCAAATCATAAGGCCGGAAGCTATCCAATAAAGGATCTTTAGGATCCAATTCTGTAACTAGCGTATGCACCTCTGTCAGATCGCAGGTTTTGTACTTTTGAACTGAATGCAGCTTATCTGAAACAGAAAGAATCACCGTTTTTTTCGCTGCGCGAATCATCGCCTGCTTCACCTGAATCACCTCCCAATCAAACTCTGTCAAGCCATAAACAGGGTCTAAATAGCCTGTCCCCAAAATACACATATCCACTCGCAACTGAGCCAGCATATTGACCACCGTCCCTCCCACCGCGAACTTAGCCTCATGAAGTAGCTTTCCTCCCAAAAAAATAACCTCCACATCCTTATGTTCAAGCAGCGCCATCGCAACATGAAGACTGGGTGTAAATACAGTCAGGGATAACTTTTTGGGAATTAATTTCGCCACTTCCATATTAGTCGTGCCGCCACTCATCAGAATCACCTGTCCTTCGGAAAGCAGGTCAACTGTCTTTTCGGCAATTTGAATTTTCTTGGATTGAAGGTAGATATTACCATCATCTTTGGAAAAAGTCATAAACCCAAACGAGGTGGCTCCTCCATGGACTTTTTTCAATTTTTTATCCTGATGAAGTTCTTTGACATCTCGCCTGACAGTATCTATGGACACATTCAGGGATTCGGAGAGGTCATTCAATAGGACCCGATGATGCAGATGAACTTGATCTAAAATGTATTTATGTCTTTCTTCTTTGAGCATAAGGAAACGCTTTGAGCAGTTAAGCTATTGAAAACAGCAAGAACTTGCAAAAAATGGAAGCGATTAAAAATTGCTTGCAAAAAAGTGCGCAAAAGTGGAGGCTACCTTGTGAAATTCTGGCTAGTTTAGCTGAAGATTCGCTAGGCAATCGCTAGCTATTTGAATTTCAACCTGTTCGTCCTATGACTTTGCACCAATCTAAAATCGGAATCTTTGCTCTCTCACTTTTGATTTTGCTGCTGGTTCAAATGAGCTGCAGCCCAAAAGCAACTTTCCGAATCCTTGACAAACCAATCACTTGGAATGCCGAACGGGAGGCACTCTCCCTGCAATATTTGAAAGATCGACATGGTTTGGATCAAAAGGAGGCCAGCATCAATCCTCAAATGGTTGTGGTCCATTGGACTGCGATTGATAACATCGAGGTGACTTTTGATGTGTTCGATTCCCCGACAATTGGAGGAAGAGCAAACTTGACCAGTGCAAGTAACTTAAATGTGTCTTCTCAATTCCTGATTGACAGAGATGGCACGATTTTCCGTCTACTGCCGGATCGAACTTTTGCCCGTCACACGATTGGTTTGAACTACTTGGCTATCGGAATTGAAAATATTGGTGGAGCAGACGATCCCCTGACGAAAGCTCAATTGAAAGCCAATGAGGAACTGATTCGTTATCTCAAGCGGAAATATCCAATTGACTACGTGATCGGGCATCATGAATACCAAAACTTTCAAACTACCCCACTTTGGAAAGAGAATGATCCTGATTACCGAACTGTAAAAACTGATCCGGGAGACAAATTCATGGAAAAACTTCGTAAAAATCTTTCTGACCTTGGTCTAAAACCTATCCCTAAGCTTTGAGCTGGCATCAACCCCTTATGAAACGAATTACCCTTTATTGTGCTTATTTCCTTGTTTTCGTACTTCTTTTTTCTGCCTGTAAAACAAAAAAAACAACAACTACTTCACAAAGACCTACTGCTCCTTCCACGCAAGGGCCAAAAGGACCGACCACTACGCCTAAAATTTTACCAAAAATACCGGTTGCCCTTCAACCTTTGAATTATCAAATGCCGGAAATGCCTCGGGAATTCCGCGGGGTCTGGATTGCGACCGTGGCAAATATCGATTGGCCGATCTCTGGAACAGATTCCTATGAAAAGCAAAAGCGTGATTTCTTAGCCATTTTGGATTATTACAAAGGTCTTAATTTCAATGCTGTCATTGTACAGATTCGAACTGCAGGGGATGCCTTTTACCCCAGCAATTTTGCGCCTTGGTCAAAATACCTGACCGGTAAACAAGGAAAAGCTCCCGGAACAACCGAGAATCCACTGACTTGGATGATCAAAGAATCTCATGCACGAGGATTGGAATTTCATGCCTGGCTCAATCCCTACCGGGCTACCATGACTTTGAAAACTGATGATCTCAGTCCGGAGCATGACTTCAAAGCCCATCGAAACTGGATGCTCCAATACGATACAAAGTGGTATTACAACCCTGGACTACCCGAGGTAAAAGCGCATCTACTGTCAGTAATCAAGGAGGTTGTTGACAATTACGACATCGACGCGATCCACTTTGACGATTATTTTTACCCTTATAAAGTGGCCAAAACGGTTTTTCCTGACAAAGCCACCTACGACAAATACAAAAAGCCTGGGCAAACCCAAGATGATTGGAGAAGACAGAATGTCAATGAGTTGATTTTTGCGCTTAATCAAACCATCAAATCCAGTAAACCTTGGGTGCAATTTGGCATTTCACCTTTTGGGGTTTGGCGAAATCAAGACAAAGACCCGAAAGGATCTCCAACCCGTGCCGGACAGACCAATTACGATGACCTCTTTGCAGACGTGATTCTTTGGATGAAAAACGGCTGGATCGATTACCTGATTCCGCAAATTTACTGGAGCATGGAGCATCCACTGGCCTCACATCGAAAGCTGAATGATTGGTGGTCAAATAATGCCAATCGAACCAACGTCTATGTGGGAAATGGGCCTTATAAAATCCGTGAAGATTCGGATAAGGCATGGGAAAACCCACGAGAAATCAATACTCAGATTTCTTATACACGTACCCTTCCACAGATTCAAGGCAATGCTTTCTTTTCTGCAAAGTCCATGATGATGAAAAATCAGGATATTGCGCAGCTCTTGAGATCAGAGCTTTATAACGAGCCTACCTTACCTCCAGCTTTCCAGCCAAAAACCATTTCCATAATCGACACTCCGAAGGTTTTGGAAGTAAAAGCAAATGACCAAGTGACTCAAATTAATCTCGAAAAACCTCTTGATCCAGCCATTCGATATGGAATGATCCAAGGGGCAAATGAGCTCAGTGGCCTAGCCGATGCTGAAATTCATCCGGTTTGGGTGGGGGGAAGCCGCGCTCGAACGCTTGAGGTTTCAAGCTTAAACACCCGATACATTTCTGTTCGCTGGATTGACCACTTTGGTAGGATCGTCCAAACTCAAGTTTACCAAATCCCTTAATCTCCCTGCCATGAAAGATATGCTCGTTCGACTTATCGGACTTCCGGATTGCTCAGAGAAGGAAGCGCAACTCCTGAAGAAAGAGAAAATTATCTTTCGACGTGCCATCGCACCGGAGAAGCATTTGGTGTCAGAATGGGTCATGGAGCAATTTGGAGGATATTGGAAATCGGAAGTAGAAGTAGCGTTTAGCAGGCAGCCGGTTTCGATCTGGCTGGCTCAGCGTGGAAATGACGTTCTCGGTTTTGCATGCTATGAGACGACAGCCAAGAATTTCTTTGGGCCAACCGGGACTTTGGAATCCGAACGAGGAAAAGGAATCGGGAAAATTCTTCTGGTCAAATCCTTAGAATCCCTTCGAGAATTGGGCTATGCCTATGCAGTTATCGGAGGCGTGGGACCTTCGGATTTTTATGAAAAAGCCGTAGGAGCAAAAATCATCGAAGGCTCAGACGTCAGCATCTACGAAAATCTAATCCGGAAATCATGACCCAAACCACCCAAAAAAACCCTTGGTATTGGGTTCCTTCGCTCTATCTCACTGAATCTGTCCCGTATGTAATCATCATTACCGTATCGGTGATCATGTATAAAAGTCTAGGTGTATCCAATGCAGACATCGGACTTTACACTTCATTTCTTTATTTACCATGGGTGATCAAACCTATCTGGAGCCC
>JBBQDY010000295.1:0-4423 GCA_038320155.1 Cytophagales bacterium | reverse complement strand
TGCGGTGCGATACCTTCAAAAAGATCCTGTCGATATCGCAGCTACAGGAGGAACCAACTGGCAGAAATACCTGCCTCCGCGCTTTCAAAAGGTGATTTTCTTTCCAGAGCTTTGGTCAGAAAGCGAAAAAGAAGAGTGGGGGAAAGGCTGGGTAGTGAAGGAAATTTTCGGCAAAGAATAGGTGCCAATTATGAGTCTGGTACTTGTGAATCTTCTTCTAAGTTGTTAATTAATAGAATCTTCAGCATTGGAATCTTTTGCTGTAAATTTACAATTAAGACTGATTTCCTCAAAGTCATTCCGCCATTGCGCGATATCCACTTCTCGCTGCCTTAATTCTAATTCTAAGTTTCTAAGTTGTTGGGTATCTTCCTCTGTCCAATTTCCCATCTGCATCTGATTGGTTAGCCTGTCAAGTTCCTTTGAAGAACCTCTCCAATTCTCAATGAAATTATTGACTACAGTTTGAAGTGAATTTAATTCTTTTTGACAAGTCGCTACGTTGTCGCCTGAATTAGCTGTGGTACTATTTTCCGGGGTTACCATTTCGGATTTTCCTTCAAGGGTGGAACTAGCTTCACCCATGTCGGCACTTAGCGTTGTAGCCTCATCAGAAATTGTTTTCCATTCGCCTACAAGAGTGTTTAAATTCTCTTTTTCGACATTTTTTGGACCGCAGCTCGCGAATAGGCAAACTATAAATAAATTAACGAGGAGATTTTTCATGATTTGGAGGGTTTTATTTGAGTTCCAGTTCTCGATATGGTGAATACTTTCCAAGATTTGGGAAAGCTCCAATTTTCAATTTTTACTAAATCGGGTCAAATAATTATATTTCCATTAGTTAAAACTTGGAGTTGGGTTTTCCTTACAATTCTTTAACTAGTCATTTATATAGCCTATCATTTAATTGTTTGGTCAAACTCATTCGTAAAGACCTTTGCTAGCATTTCGTATGATCAGAAAAACTTAATCTTTTTATTTTTGGATCGAAGATATGATTCTTTTTTTCCAGCCGACTTGGTTAAAATCCAAGAATCATTCCACTATCCAACTTGAGGTTTGATTGGCAACTCACTTGGGGAAATTTTCCAGGGCAAAAGCCTCTGCATTATTGAAGCAAAAGTCATCTACCAATTGCTCTGTATCCTCCCTGCTTTTCAGGTGAGACAAGTGTGTCGCTTCTGGATCTTTTCGTGCTTGCTCAATCTCAAAAATCAGATTATTGGAGAAAATATCAAATTCCAAAGCAGTTGGATAAAAGTCCGTAGGATCGATCAATCCTTCGAAATCAGTACCTATCGTCATGGATTTCCAAATATTCAACTTTTGAGCTTCGGTAAGATTCGGATTCGAATAAACTCCTTTAGCAATCCCTTCTATATTTTCCCAAAGTAACTGGATTCCATTCCGAGGCTTCTTCTTTTCCTTTTTGGTGATACCAAGAATCCGCTGGTCAAACGAAAGCCCGAAAATTCCCCCCGTTTTCAAGATGATTTCAATGTCCTGATCACAGACATTGATATTCCATGCGTTGAATTTCCCTGTTTTCTCGTCGTTGTAGTCGTCCTTTTCACTATCGTACTTTTTGATATGTGCTTGGAGCGTTTCCAAACCAGAATATCCGCAATGCGAAGCGATGACTGGAATTCGATCTCCGTTGGTCAGGCAGGGAATGACAATTTCCTCATAATAATCTTTTCTCGATTGGGCACTCATGTGCTTCACATCGATCAGGATTCGATACCCAAATTCCGGATCCCGCTCCAAGTTTTTATTGAGTCCAAGCAATTCCCGAACGATTCTCTTCCCGTTTTCATTGAAACCAGCATTCAGATTACTGGACTGATTGAGCAGGATTTTGCCTTTGTCAGGAATAGAATGGGCATGTCCGCAAAGTCGATTATTGAAATGATGTGCGAAAGTGATAAAGAAGACTGGCACTTCCCATTCCGATTTGAGGTACTTGACGCGTTTGGAAACCTCAGCCACGGAAGCTCGATCGGTTCCCAGTGAATGCGCTCCTTCAATCGTGAGAATCATCGAGATCTCCGAATCATCTTTCAGAGATTTTTCTAGCTCTGTTCTATTCTTCGGGATAAAATAGCGGGCTTTCTCGGCGATCAGCTCGTTCTTAAAAAGCTTTGATCGCTTGATTTCGCTTTCCAGAAATTTTCGGATGATTCCGGTGGTATGAATTTCATTTTTATCAATAGTTATCCCAGATTCTTTCAGGATAAAGTCTTTTTCCCGCTGCAGTGATTCCCAATAATCGTAATCGTTGGATTGAAAATAATCCACCACTGCTTTAGGAATTCGCATGTAAAAAGTCTGAATCAAATCCCGTAGCGGAAGATGGTGTGAAGTGGTCGTTCCAATAAACATGTGGAGCAGGTCAACGGTGTCTATCTTATCTAAGCCACGGACAAATTGGCGTTCCAATGGATACAGCGAATTAAAAGTCAATCGGACGTTTCCATTCCAAGTTTTCACTAAGTCACTTTGGGAGTAAGAAGCTCCCATTTTACCTTTGAGGTATCCTTTTCGGTTTGATGCGATCACAGTCCAAGGGCTGAATTTATCTTTTCGCTCAAACTTTTCTTGCTTTTCCTGCATGTGGAAATGGGCACGCATGTGATTGTGGCAATGTAGATCTGAAAATTTTCTGGGCATGGTAGAATGATTAAAAATTTAACATCGAAAAATAGCTTCATTCCTGTTTCAAATTCGATTCAAAACCACTTTTGAATCCACACAGATGAAGTATATGAGCAAATAATTTCATGATTAAATGACTGAAAACCAAATGACTAAAAATGTATTTCTACTTGGATATAGAATTCAGCTTTTGTTAACAAATTAAGAACTTTGATAAAATGGGATGTGAATTCCATCAATCTCATGCATTTTTGGAAAGCACCTATAAATATCACTCAAACTCAAAATCTAGATAAAGATGTTTAACAGAAGAGAATTCATCAAAACAATCGGACTGACCACGACTGGAATCGCGGGATTAGGCGGAAGCATTTTTGCGGCAGAGACTCGAAAGAAATCAATTTTCCCGTCTGTTTTCAGTCCTATTCGGATCAGAGGAAGGGTAACTACGGGAGGAACTGGATTGCATCGGGTGGTGATCTCGGATGGCAAATCTGTGGTGACCACAAATTCCTCGGGAGAGTTTGAACTCAATTCAAGTACTGATCAGGATTTTGTCTTCGTTTCCGGACCCGCAGGTTTCGAATTTAAAAAGTTAGCAAATGGCTCAGCTGATTTTTTCCAAAAAATAGATAAAACCAAAGCTGACCAAAACCTATATTTTGATTTAAAGAAAGTAGCCTCTTCTGACGAAAATCATCATTTCCTGTTACTCTCAGATACTCAGATTCAAAATGAATACGAGGCGAATCAACTCTTAACGGTTTCAGCTCCTGATGTTAAAAAGACGATTCAGGCAATCAATGATCCGAATATTTTTGGAATTGGATGTGGTGATTTGGTTTTTGATCGGTTGGAATTATTTAAAGAATACAATCAATCAGTTCAGCTTTATGAAATTCCTTTTTTCCAAGTCATTGGCAACCATGATATGGATTTTGGAGTGCGGTCAGATGAGTGGAGCAGTCAGACATTTAAGGGGCATTTCGGTCCAACTTATTATTCCTGGAATCGGGGAGAGGTTCACTATGTGGTATTAGATGATGTGTTTTATCTGGGGAATAGCAATAAATACATTGGCTACATTCCAGAAGAACAACTGGCATGGCTAGAACAGGATTTGGCACAAGTTGAAAAAGGCAAAACTGTAGTCGTTGCGCTGCACATTCCAACTTTTACCGGAGCAGTCAATCGCTATCCAGATCGGGATGTGCTCGGAGGTACGGTCAGTAATCGGGAACATTTGTATCGAATTTTGGAAGGGTATCAAGCTCATTTGCTGTCCGGTCACACGCATTTCAATGACAATATGATCAATGGCCATGTCTATGAGCATTGTCATGGTACGGTCTGCGGCGCTTGGTGGTCAGGTCCGATTTGCTACGATGGCACACCAAATGGCTATGCGATCTACGAAGCAAAAGGTTCGGAACTTCGCTGGCAATACAAGGGAACCGGAATGGATGTGAATGAGCAGTTTAAAGTTTATGACAAAGGGTATCACAAAGATTTCCCTGATCTGATGAGTCTGAATTGTTGGAATTTTGATCCTGCTTGGGAAATTTCTTGGTTTGAAAATGGCATAAAGAAAGGTACTCCTGAGAGGATTGTTGCTGTTGATCCGCTAAGTGTTGAATTGCATCTTGGGCCACAGCTTCCTAAGCGAAGAGAATGGGTAGAACCTCAATTGAATGATCACATGTTCTTTTTTAACCCTGAGTCAAAAGATAATCTGGTAGTGGAAGCCAAGGATAGATTTGGAAAT
>JBBQDY010000294.1:0-4430 GCA_038320155.1 Cytophagales bacterium | reverse complement strand
TACGATGGAATGGTTAGATCTGGACGGCGATGGAAAGATGGAACTCCTTACCGGAAAGAGGTACCGCGCCCATAACGGCAAGGATCCCGGAGGAAAAGAGGATGCAGGATTGTATTATTTCCAATGGAATGGCAGCTCTTTCACCAAAAATATAATTAGCTATGGCCCTCTGGGAGAAGGAAAAGGAACAGGCCTTTATTTCTCAACTGGCGACCTGAATAAAGATGGTAAAACCGACATTGCAGTAGCTGGGAAGGATGGCTTGGTGGTGTTTTTTCAGAAGTAAGAAAAAATAAATTTGTACTTAAAAAGAAATAAAAACGATCCAAAGAAACTCAACTTAAATCCGGGATTACCGTAATAAATAAACTAAAGATCGTTCTCAAAAGTAAAACAATCTGTACATCATATTCATTTTCTAATTATGAAACCCTACAAACTGTTAGTATTTTTTGCACTTGTGTTATTTTGGGGATGCGATGATGATGTGACAGAACCTGAATTTGAATTTGCTCCAAGAGATGTGTCAGTGAAGGTAAAGGGCTATTTCACCATTGACCAGGTTTTTGATTTTATCAATAGTTTCGATCATGAAGTGAAAAATATCAACTCGCTAGTTTATACTTCAACCCTACCTTCTGATAGTTTGACGTATGTGTTAAACTACTTAAATGCTAAGACCTACACCAATGATGGGAATGCCTGGTTTGTCAATGGTTATTTACGCTATGATACCAAAGCAATCACAATTTTCCCTAGGTTATTTGGGATGACTGACAGAAGCAATCAGAAGGATTGGCTAGCTTCTATAGAAAAGCTGAGTCTAAGCGAAAACACAGCTCGAGAAGGTGCAGGAAGTATCATCTTTTTTCAGGTTCCTGTTGGGAAAGAGAAAGAATGGGAACGGAAGTTTGAGAATTACGATTTTGTGGAATGGGCGGAATTGAATTATATAATCCGACTTAATCCATGGCCATAGTAGTGATAAACTACGCTATCCAATTCAAATTTTGATTCAATCGCTTTCTAATTGGTTGGGTAACCAACTTTTTTTAAACCTAAAAAACATTCGAAAATCGACATTAAAAAATCCATATTTCCGAAATTACATCAGAAGCATTATGTACTTTGGATTTTGGAGTGGTATACCGAATAATGCGATATAGAATTAGTAGCAAGCGTAAAACCCAGATAAATAAAAACAAAATCCAGAATTGGCTTTCAACTAACAATGCTATTATTGAGTGTTCGAAATGGTATCAGTTGAAAAGCAAGCAGACAGCATCTCTTTTTAAGTTCAAGGATTACACAAACTTTGGGTATTGAAAAGCCAAATAACTATTTCCCCAGAAAATATCACTCGGATTTATCTAAATGAGTAGGATCTTGTATGGGTCGCGGGTTTAGTAATGCCATGAACGCATATTCCCGGACTTATTACAGTTGGAACTCATATTGTAAGACGGTACAATATTTTGTGATGTGGCAGACTAAAACCAAAGCATTGTAGTAGAACTTAAAGACGAGGACCACAAAAAATTAATCATTGAAGTTGAAAACGTCAACAAAACAATAAACATTCTCAGAGGTGTGTAATGCAAGCTCATAAAAGGCGTTTGGCAAAACGGGTTCAGTGATTAAATGAAGATTTCTTCTCCTCAAGTTCAGTGGAGGCAAGCCACTTACTCTATCCTCAGACTTCTCCTTTAATGAAACAATCTTAGGTATAGACTGCCTGTATGGAGAGAAACGGCGATGATTAGTTTTTCATTTTATAGGAAAACAGACCATGGAGAATAATAAATTAAAATTACCTTAATTAAATCAGAAGACATCGCGGGCTCAGGAATAGTAGGATTAACTTCTGCGATCATTTTTCAAGAAGCTGATTTCAGAAGCGATTCGTCGCAAAAGAGAAATTTAAAAATACCCTATCTCACAAGTTAGGAGCCATTTGGTTGGCGATGCAGCCATACAATCTCTTTATTGTATTTAAGCGATTAAGGAATTTCATATTAATCATTTCCCAAATTCATAGGATCAAATCGAAGATTGATGTCTTTTCTTAAAAGCTAAAGGATTGACGCCTGTTACCTTCTTGAAGATTTTATTAAAGTAGGATATGCTTTCAAAGCCGCATTGAAAACAGGTTTCAGTGATATTATTATCCTGTCGCAATAAGTTTTTGGCTTTGTCAATCCGATAATGGTTAACAAATTCTGTAAAAGTAAGCTTTGTCATTCGCTTAAAATAGCGACAAAACGCAGCATTAGTCAGATTGCTTAAAGCGGCAACTTCCGAAAGTTCAATTTTACGCTGATAATGATCGTCCAGAAATTGATAGATGGTTTTAAGTCTGCCTTGCTCTTTTTGAGTGTGCGGATTTTCTACCGGATGATTGTGAAGTAATTCTTTCTCAGTTGACTCTGATAGCAGTTGCAGAATGCTCAGCACTTCCAGGAACTGCTCAAAATAACCCAACGTATGTAATTTCTTAAGACGATTACCTACCAGCATTTTTGCATTCTTTCCAAAGGATACGCCTTGTTTGGATTCTTCGAATAACAGATGGACAGCATGCAATTCTGGTGTAGACGAAAAAGCCTCTTTCAGAAACTCCGGTTTTATATGGACTACAATTTTTTCATACGGAGTCTTGACGCCGTAATCAAAATTGAGATGCGGGATATTCGAACCAATAAAAACCAAATCACTTCCTTCATAGCGTGATATATGTTTGCCAACGTGCCGTGTTCCATTTGCACCATCGATAAAAACCAACTCATATTCCGGGTGGAAATGCCAAAAGAAGAAGTCACTTAAATTGGGATTTACCATCAGGCGAAGTGAGCTATTTTCATGTGCAACGATTCGTTCTAATTCAGTCTTCATTTCAAAATTTACATAAAATTGACTTATTGATAGTCTATATAGATCCTGAAATATCAATATGATTCAAAAACCCATCATTATTGGAGTAGAAATCGTGTGCACTCTTCCCTTAGCTTTATTCTACAATTAAACCCAACAAACCAATAATGGATAATCATAAGACCATTGCTCCTACGAAGAGTCCAAATAAGAATCACAAAGACATCCCCGGTAACCCATCTACTGCTACCAGTAGCAAGGTAAAATTGAATGACCGATCCAACGGAAAACCGCTGAGAATCTTAAGCGAAGAAGATTGGGCTTTCTGGATTGAAAATGGGTATGTGGTGGTTAAAAATGCTGTGCCTCGTGAACAGGCGTTGAGAACCGCTGATTTTTTGTGGGAGTTTGAAGAGAAAGATAAGAATGACCCTTCTACCTGGTATACCGCACCACGGGCCGATATGGAGATGAAAGAATTAGTCGGTACGGGAATGGTAGAAGTTTATAACCATCAGCTTCTTTGGGAGAACCGTCAGATGCAACGGGTTCACGACGCGTTTGAAGATATCTGGGGAACTGAAAAGCTTTGGGTAACGATTGATCGCGCTAACTTAAACTTTCCGATCAGACCGGGTTTTGAGTACAAAGGATTTATTCATTGGGATTACGATCCGGAGACAAAGCCTCAAAACGTTCAAGGCGTTTTAGCTTTGGCAGATCAAGAAGACGAACACATGGGAGGCTTTCAATGTATTCCAGGACTTTTTCGCACCTATGAGACCTGGAAATTAACACAGCCTGAGGACCGAAATCATTTCAAACCAGATATAACGGGTTTTGAAGATAAGTTGGTAAAGGTAAAATTACAGGCAGGTGATTTACTCATCTTCAACAGCTCAGAACCTCATGGCATTCGACCAAACCTTTCGAAAGACAAAGTGAGAATTGCGCAATACATTTCGATGATGCCGGCAGAAGAAGACAATGGAGAGCTGAAACAATGGAGAATTAATTCCTGGAAGAATCGTATTGCGCCTGAGGGTTATGCTTTTCCGGGTGATCCAAGGAAATGGGAACAAACAAAATATAAATCCGCCAAATTAAACGAGCTAGGTGAAAAAATCCTGGGGCTTACTAAATATTAAGAGCGGTATAACCTCTTGACTGAGGAGTTCTCTTTCTACCAAAAACGGAAAAGAGATCAATCTCATTTTCATATTCAATAACCACACAAATTCAACCCCACCTATGCTGGAGTACATGAGTTCATGGGATTTACTCATCATTGCAATCTATTTTGGTATCACTTTGTGGATTGCGTGGTGGGCATCCCGAGTACATGGAAAACCTCAAATTGAGCAAGGTTCGGCAGATTATTTTCTAGCGGGGAAAAATGAAGGTTGGTTTGTGATAGGTGCTTCATTATTCTCTTCGAACATTGGTTCAGAAATAATTTTGGGAGTATCTGGAGCCGGTGCTCGGGCAGAAATGCCCATGGCCAATTTTGAAATGCTCGCAGCCTTTATCCTGATTTTATTAGGGTGGGTATTTGTCCC
>JBBQDY010000293.1:0-4438 GCA_038320155.1 Cytophagales bacterium | reverse complement strand
TAATTATCAATAAGTTAAGTAGTCGATACGGGAATCGAACCCGTGTTTTATCCGTGAAAGGGATACGTCCTAACCCCTAGACGAATCGACCATTATATACCCGGAAAACATGCTTTTCCGTAAGGTTGTGCAAATATAGAGTCTTAAGATTATAATACCAATTCAGCCACAAAAATTTATTTGTTTAGCGTTTAAACGATTGATCCAAAGGAATAAAATTTATATGTATCCACTTTTCTGCCAATAAGGGACACAGGAAAAATAGAATTGGCTAAAAACTCTCAATGAACGCCACATCGGTCATCAGTCATCCCCGCCTGTCTTTCGGGCAGGGGTCTTCGGTCCTTTTAATCAGAGAAAATAAGGCTACTGGCATCATTTCGTACAATCATATTATTTTTTTTCTTTACTGAAAAAGCCGTCTTCTATTTCAGGAATTTTTGATAAAATGATCAATTGGCAGAGGTGACGATTTTTATCCAAAATCTCCAAAAAATGTCTTTGTGATAGTTTCGTGAGAACTTGAAATTATCTTTCTACTCCATATACTCAGCAAATGAAAAAAGTACTCGTAGTAGAAGATGATCCCAATATCAGCGAGCTGATTCAAATTCACTTGAAGGACCTCCAATACCAAATTCACATTCGTAACAATGGGAGAATGGGTTTTGAAGAGGCTAACTCCAATACTTTCGACTTGATTATCCTTGATATTATGCTCCCTGAAATGGATGGGATAGCTATTTGCCAGCGGCTACGAGCCTTGGATAATTACACCCCAATTCTTATGATCACTGCCAAGTCGGAAGAAATTGATAAAATCATTGGATTGGAATCGGGTGCGGATGATTACATCACCAAGCCTTTCAAAATTCGTGAATTTATAGCTCGGGTGAAAGCAATCATGCGAAGGCAAGATCAATTCGCAGTATTAGCGGGAAAAGATTTGAAGCAAATCCGGTTTAAAACTTTGGAGATAGATGAGAAAAAGCGGAAAGTGGTTTTGGAGCAAAAGCGGATCGATCTCACTCCGAAAGAATTTGACTTATTGCTACTAATGGCTCGAAATCCGGGTAGGAGTTATTCTCGAGGGGAATTGCTTGAACTTATATGGGGCTATGACTTCAGCGGCTACGAGCATACCGTGAACGCACATATCAACCGACTCCGCGCTAAAGTGGAGCAAGACCCCAACAATCCCATCTTTATTCTGACGACCTGGGGAGTTGGATATCGGTTTAACGACGACCTTTAATCACATTTTATGAAAAGTCTATTTTGGAGAATTTCACTCAGTTTTATCTTGGTTCTTTTGATCGTAGGGTTCTCTTACGTGTTCATTACCGCCACTACTGCCCAACGTTATTTTCAAGAAACTACGCAGCGGCTCAATGCAAGCGTCGCTGACTACCTGATTAAGGAGGTCAATCCATTTCAGGACGGAAAGGTCAATGAGGAAGCATTGGGAGTGATTATGCACTCCATGATGGCGGTAAATCCAGGGATAGAAGTTTACCTTCTTGACCCCGCAGGAGAGATTATTTCTTTCGTGGTGTTGGATCAAAAAGTCAAAATGAAGCGCGTTGAGCTTGAACCAATCCACTTATTCATTTCAGAAGGCGGTGAAAACTTTATTTTGGGAGACGATCCAAGAAATCCGGGTGAACAATCTGTCTTTTCCGCAACTGCGGTCTATGATCAAGGGCAGCTTTTGGGATACGTCTATATTACTCTTGCAAGTGAAAAGTTTGAAACGATTTCCAAAAGCCTTTTAGAAAGCTTTTGGATGAAGCTGACTTTCAATTCGATTTTGATCACCTTGGTGGTAGCTCTATTAATTGGCTTGGTCTTGATCGGATGGCTGACTAGACATCTCAGAAAAATCATCCATGCAGTAGAGCGATTCAGGGATGGTGATATGGCCGCTCGCGTACCGGAATCTAAGTCCGATTCAGAATTGGCACTATTGGGAAATACCTTCAATCACATGGCAGATACAATTTTGAATAATATCGATGAGCTCAAAAAGGTGGATAGCCTGAGGCGTGAGCTAATTGCCAACGTATCCCACGACCTCCGAAACCCGCTTGCCATTATCAACGGCTACATTGAAACCCTGCAGATCAAAGGGGATAAACTCTCCAAAGAGGAAAAAGAAAAATACCTGAGAATCATCAGCAACTCCACAGATCGCCTGACCAAATTGGTTTCAGATTTATTTGAACTATCCAAACTAGAATCTGGCCAAATGCATGTGAAGTTGGAACGGTTGAAAATCCAGGAGCTACTCTTTGATTCTGCCTTGAAGTACGAACTCATCGCGCAATCAAAAGGGATTCAGATCAAATCTAAAATCTGCCAAAATCTCCCAATTGTCCTTGCAGATCTTTCGCTTATTGATCGAGTGATTCAGAACCTGTTGGATAATGCTGTGAAATACACGCCGCAGCAAGGTCAAATTTTAATTGATGCCTGTGCAGGTGATCATGGCGGTGTAAATATTAAGATTAGAAATTCCGGCAACGGAATTCCCAAAGCTGAGTTGAAATCACTTTTTGATCGATATTACATGATTGACAAGGATCAGCAAGGGGTTCAGGGATCAGGATTGGGACTCGCCATAGTAAAGCATATTCTTGAAATCCATGGGAGTGAAATCAAGATTCATTCAGATTCGGAAACTTACACTGAGTTTGAATTTGATTTGATGAATTGATTTTTTAATAATTAGTTTGAGATAGCTTAGAAATAGTTTACATTTCTAAGCTATCAATTATTTTTATACCGATCATACGATGAAATATATCCATTCAATTAGTCTTGTTGTTTTGATTTTCTTAATACAAGGATGTGCGGACGATCCCCAACCTGAAACAGATAATTTGTTCGGTAGATGGGAATTCATACAGGCTGATCCAGAGGACAGCTCATTTCTATTAGTAATGTATTATGAGATGAAAAGTGATTTCACGCTGGAGGAAGGAATGCTGAGGAGAAATCCACAAACCGACTTAGAAGAATATTATTTTTTTGCCACTAGTGAGTATTCTACCAAAAATGGATTTTTGGAGTTTAATAATTATACCCGTTTTAGTAATAAAAATTCTTCCGGATATTTGGAGTATATCCCAAAAGAGCAACTGCTGCAAGACGGGCAACCAATTTCCCGAAAAATATCTTATCAATTGTTAGAAAATAACACGGTGCTATCTGTATATCAAGGATGCCCAGCTGATATTTGCTACGATATTGATTATGTCAAACAATAAAAATGCCCCCAAAATTAGCTGAACTCTGGGGGCAATTAGTTTAATAAGAATTCCTCCTTTTGAGAAGAATTAATTTCAGCCACTAATTCAACGGTGCAAAACCAAAAGGAATTGCTGCTGCACCACACCAGATAATTCCATGGGTGAATTTGGCATCAGGAGCTGCTGCAATCGGGAAGAAATGTTCACCGGCTTTTCCTACGATTGAGATTAACTGAAAGGTTCCGCTCGTAGACAGTTGAAGTTTGTCAGAGGTTGAGAGATATACGGTCACAGTTCCTGTACTGAATTTGGTAGTGAAATTTTCAGTTAATCTAACAAAGTACTTTCCGTCCTTATCGGTGACTAATTGTACCATTCCAAGCGTATTAGTACTACTCTGGGCTGTCAATGTCCCTGTTTTTACCACCGTGATTGGGCCTGTGACAGCCACTTCGTCAGCTGGTTTCATTTTGTCAGCATCTTTCATCGATCCGCTGTCGCAGCTAGTAAGCATTACTGCTACAAAAAGCGATAGGCCTAGGTTAAAGAGATTTTTCATGATTTTATGAATTAAAGTTTGCAAGATTTCTAAATAGGATACGATTTCTGGAGTAAGTAATTACTCCATTTTTTTTCAACGATGAAAGTGTCTTAGTAACTGTTTGGCGACTGGAATCGGTTAGCATGGCTAGTTCTTCGTGTGTAAGGTTTAGTTTCAATAAGGTCTCATCTCCAAAGCGTTTACCTAGTTTTTGCGCCAGTTCCTTCAAGGTGAATTTTATTCTTCCCTCGGCATCCATCCAATTTAATCGCTCTAGTCTTTTTGTGATTTCTAAATTATAATTTAAAAGCTTATGGTGTAATTCAAGACCAATGACTGATTCTTGAAAATTTTGATTTGATATTTTTTGAATCATTGTTTCGTCTTCTATAGCTGTCGCGAAGGAGTTGTTTCTTTTGAGTTCCGATAAATTCGACTCACCTTCTCCGAATATCTCTCCAGGACTGATTATTTTCAGGATGGATTGAGCACCATTTGGAAGTGTTTTTTGAAGTTTGACACTGCCATTTTTGACCAGATAAAAGCCTTCAGAAATCTCACCTTGGCGATAGATGTTTCCTCGCTTTGGATAGTTTTTGAAACGGGGGAAAGCGATCTGAGTTGCTTCCCAATTTGTAGTTAAAGT
>JBBQDY010000292.1:0-4443 GCA_038320155.1 Cytophagales bacterium | reverse complement strand
GGTACAGGAATATCTGTTCAGTTCGCATCCCATGACTAATATCGCCCTTGATGGCTTTATTCAAATATCAGTCGTGCTGCTATTATTTATTGCGGGCCTGGAGGTGGAACTTCAAGTGGTCTGGAATCAAGGAAAAAATGCCTTGAAAATCGCCGTTGCTTCTATGGTTTTACCGATCATAGCCGGTTTTGTTCTGGCTTATGCTTTTCCGGAGTTTCTCGGGGTCAATATCAACGACCGAATTGTGGCTTCCACGTTCTTTGGCTTAGCGATTTCCATCACTGCAATAACGGTAGTTGCCAGGGTTTTGATGGATTTGAATATCTTCAAAACGCCAACAGGACTTTTGATTATTGCAGCTGCTATGATCGTCGATGTTTTGGGATGGATCGTTTTTTCTGTGATTCTTTCACTTTCGGAATCAGGCAGTGGAGGCCTTGGAGTTTGGTACACTATTGGGCTTACGCTTTTCTTTACGTTTTTTATGTTGACATTAGGCAAGGGCCTAATCGACAAAACGCTGCCTTGGATCAATAAAAAATTGGCTTGGCCGGGGGGATTACTTTCTTTGTCCTTGGCAAGTTGTTTTCTCGCAGCTTCGTTCACAGAATTCATTGGGATTCATGCCATTTTTGGAGCCTTTATCATTGGGGTTGCTTTGGGGGATTCAGAGTATTTGACAGAGAAAGCCAAAGAAATTCTCCACCAGTTTATCAATAATATTTTCGCTCCGATTTTTTTCGTGTCGATCGGACTCAAGGTCAATTTTATCGAAGCCTTTGATCCAGGCATCGTGGGAGTAGTGGTCATCGTTGGTCTGCTCACGAAATATTATGGAGCCTATCTTGGAGGCAGATTCGCTAGTTTACCCCGCAAAAAAGCCATGGTGGTGGGCTTTGGTCTTAGTGCGCGGGGGAGTATGGATATTATTTTGGGTTTGATTGCATTGGAAAATGGACTGATTACCGAATCGCTTTTCATCGGTTTGGTGATTTTAGCTTTAATCTCCAGTTTCAGCAGTGGACCGTTGATGGGTTGGGCGGAAAAGTTGAAAAAATAAGAGATTCAAGATTTTAGAACCAAGAGTTGAGAGAATAAAGTATCTAGATTTCAGTATCAAGAGGAGCGTAGCAAAAAAAAAGTAAAAAAACCCGGTGTCTGATTCGAAATCGGCGGTATACTCCAGAAAAGACCATGTTTCTACCGCCAGATTCTTGATTCAAAGAAATAGGTTGTTTAGGAAGAATGGAAATGAAAATTGAAGTGAGTCTTTGATAAGCAATACTAAAGGCGAAAGAATGTTGACTCAAACCTACGGGTCAACGCTATCTTGGGATGGTCATAAATCCGAAATCTGAAATCTTACATCCTAAATCCAATTAGGCATTCCAACTTTCTGCCTTAATTTTGGGTTCTCTAGATCAAATCGATTTTTAAAACACCCAAACATGTCAAAATCCGGAAAAACCGGCGTCCTGCTTGTCAACCTTGGCACCCCAGATAGTACGGCTACTGGTGACGTACGAAAATACCTTCGCGAATTTCTAATGGATGGTCGTGTCATCGACTTTCCATTCATCCCCAGATGGATGTTGGTCAATTTGATCATTGCCCCATTCCGGGCTCCAAAGTCTGCCAAGGAATATCGAAAACTCTGGACAGATCGGGGTTCGCCTCTTAAGTTTCACACCCAAGATCTAAAAGATAAACTAGTCGAAAAGCTCGACCCAAACGAGTTTGTAGTCAGCATGGCGATGCGTTACCAATCACCAAGTATCGAAGCTGGATTGGAGGAATTGATGAAGGCAAAAGTGAAAAAGATTATTGTAATTCCTCTCTTTCCTCAATATGCTTCCGCGTCAAATGGGTCTGTTATTGACCGGGTGATGGAAATAGCGCAAGGATGGCAGATCATCCCGGAGATTTCTTTTGTCAGTAACTTTGTGGAGCATCCCCTTTTCCTTCAGGCTTGGACCGAACTTGGTCAAGAGATGATTTCAAAGCAGGATTACGATATATTCCTTTTTTCTTACCACGGTCTACCCGAGCGGCAGATTCGCAAAGGCTCGGTGGAGGGTTATTGCCAATTGGGTGCCTGCTGCAATAAATACGGACCGAAGAATCAGTTTTGCTACCGAGGTCAGTGCTTTCATACGACGAGACAGCTGGCGGCGAAGCTTGGGTTGCCTGAGGAAAAAGTAATGACTTGCTTCCAGAGTAGACTTGGAAAAGACCCTTGGATCAAGCCTTACACAGATGAAGTAATCAAGGAATTAGCTGCAAAGGGTGTCAAAAAAGTATTGGTGTTCTCACCTGCTTTTGTTGCGGATTGCTTGGAGACTACCGTCGAAGTCGGTGAGGAGTATAAAGAGCAGTTTGAGGAATTGGGTGGCGAGCATTGGGATCTAGTTCCGAGTTTGAACTCTTCTGATACTTGGGTGGAATGTGTGAAGGATTTGGTTGTCAGTAGGCAGTAGCCAGTCTTTAGTTGGTTTTCAGTTGGCAGTCAGCTGTTCAGTCGGCATCAATAAACAGAAAAATAAACTCCAGCCTAAAAATTCTAACCGATGAATGGCAAGACCCTTCACTTCATTGATGCGATTAAAGAAGGACAGACTATCTTTAAGCGATAATTCAGGAAAACCAATGGCTGAAAATTCAGAACATACCTCCCAACCCAACAACCCACTTCACGGCATTCGGCTGGACCATATACTTCAGCATTTAGTGGAATTCTATGGCTGGCAGGAACTTGGCGAGCGAATCACGATCAAATGCTTCACGCATAATCCCTCCATCAATTCCAGTTTGAAATTTCTCCGTCAAACCCCTTGGGCACGGGAGCGAGTGGAAGGTTTGTACTTGAAATCATTACGAGACGCGAAGAAAGAGTAGGCAATTTTTATAGATCTAAAATCTTCTTTCCTCGCAGCGGCGCGACAGTGCAGCGAGACAGGTTGCCATATTTTTAATCTGCTTTGAGATTCTTTGCGAAACCTTAGCAACCTTTGCGGTCAAAAAATCAAGGACTCAAGAATCTTTTGCAGTTAAGAAAAACGACCTTCGAGGTTGAAAAAATATCAAAGGTCATTCAGAATTGAAATCTACTTTGCGTACCTCCGTGAAACCTTTGTGGTCTTGGCGGTTAAAAAAAAGACCTTGGAGGTTTTTAAAACCTAAAAGGTTAAAAACGAAAAAAGCCCGAAGAAATCTCCGGGCTCTCACTTTATGGTATGTGGAAAATTTACACGTAATTATTAAGCATCACAGGCATCACAAGCATGAGGATATCCTCGTTCTCGTCTTGCTCCGCAGGAAGAATCAAGCCTGCACGATTTGGTGCTGAGAATCTCAAACTTACTTCTTTGCAGGAGAGGTTATTCAGCATTTCTACCAAAAATTTCGCATTGAATCCGATCTCAATATCTTCTCCATCGTGATCACAAGAAAGTCTTTCGTTAGCCTCATTCGAGAAATCCAAATCTTCTGCAGATATCATCAACTCAGATCCGGTTAATTTCAAGCGCACTTGATGCGTAGTCTTGTTCGCATAGATTGCAATTCTTCGAAGCGAACTCAAAAGCTCCTGACGATCGATATTCATTCGGTTTGGATTCTCCGTTGGAATCACATTTTCGTAATCCGGGAATCGCTCGTCGATCAATCGACAGATCATTTTGATATTATTGAACTTGAAATAAGCATTTGACTGATTGAACTCGACAGTTACCGGTGTGTTCTCAGATGGTAACGTTGACTTAAGCAGGTTCAATGCTTTTCTTGGAATGATCAAACTAGTTGGGTCACCTGAAGCGATATCCACTCTTCGATATCTTACTAATCGGTGACCGTCGGTTGCCACGAAAGTGGTATTCGTCGCACTCAAATTGATATAGACACCCGTCATCGCAGGTCTCAACTCGTCAGAACTCGTGGCAAAAATTGTATTGGAAACAGCACTTGCAAGTACTTCAGTAGACATATCTACAGTCGTTGCATTAGTTACTGTAGGGATTTTTGGGAAATCTGTCGCATTCTCACCTGCAAGTCTGTAGCGACCATTGTCGGAACTAATTTCGACTGCGTAGGTGTCATGATCAATGCTGAAAGTCACCGGCTGCTCAGGAAGGTTCTTCAGCGTCTCGATCAAAATCCGAGCTGGAACCGCAATATTTCCGTCTTCCTTTGCCTCCACATTGATCTCAGTCATCATAGAGGTCTGTAAATCAGAAGCGGTAATGGTCAAAAGGCTGTCCTTAATTTCAAACAGGAAGTTTTCCAAAATTGGCACCACTGGGTTAGTTGTCACTACACCGTTGATGGCCGAAAGCTGCTTGAGTAATGCAGAAGAGGAAACAATGAATTTCATATCTAAGGCTTATTAATTTTAAAATTTGGATGGGGGTAAATTTATAAATAAAATCTAATTCGAACCGCTGTAAA
>JBBQDY010000291.1:0-4448 GCA_038320155.1 Cytophagales bacterium | reverse complement strand
GGTACGCATGTTAAAAATCTTGACCTTCGGTTAATGAAAAAAGAACCTGAGTAGTTACAAGGTTTTTTAGCTGAAAATATCCCACTCCTTTTATGTACCCAACAGAAATCCTTGCCATATACTGTCCGATTTCATCGTCTTGGTGGAAAAGAATATCAAAATATTCCTGGATTATTGCAATCAATTAGATTCAATAAATATGTACTTCGTTGAGAAATCAATCGAATTTGATAAATGGCTGAAAGCTTCGGGACTTATAAGCCAAGGCCAAATCACTATTCCGGATTCAGAAAATTGAAACAGAAAAACTGGAACAAAGTAATCTCGACGGAGGAGCTATTAAACTTAATGTAACTACTCAGGTTCTTTTTTCATTAACCGAAGGTCAAGATTTTTAACATGCGTACCCCTTTAGGTTCTGTAATTGGTTGTTTCGTGTGGGGAATTTAATTATCAGTTTTTAGGCTGATTTATCCACAGTGACTTGTGGATAAAAATAGCCAAAATCACTGGTTTATATTGGATTAAGGTTCAATATTCATTCGTTAATGCATCAGAATATTGGACAACAGGGATAATCAGATTCAGGATTTGATCAACATGAACCTTAAACTTATGGGAAGGATCAGTCTTCTCGAGTCTCGGATTGTGCAACTTGAAAATACGCTTGCCCGGTATCAGAATCCCAAGAACAGTGGCAACAGTTCAATTCCACCTTCCAAAGACGAAAATCGTCCCAAAAAGACGCAAAGCTTAAGAGAGGATTCCGATAGGAAACCCGGTGGACAACCAGGCCATACCGGCCATACCCTGGAGATGACGGCTAATCCTGATGTGATCACCGACCATATCCCGTGTTTCTGTAGCGGTTGTGGTCATGACTTGTCAGGAATTTCTGCCGAGCTTTCCTCCAAAAGGCAGGTATTCGATCTACCCACGATCAGACCGGTATGTACCGAACACAGGAGCTACCATAAAACCTGCCCCTGCGGAGAAAAAAACAAAGCTTCCTACCCAGGACATGTCAACGCACCCGTACAGTACGGAAGCGGAGTGGAGAGCTTGGTAGGTTATTTGCACGGCAGACAATATCTCCCTTATAACAGGCTGAAGGAAGTTTTAAAAGACTGCTATGGGATTAACCTGAGTGAGGGAAGCATTGACAACATCATCCGCAGATTTGCCCAAAAAGCAGCCCCTGTTTATGAGAAGCTCAAAAAAGCAGTTGCCCAGAGCGCGGTAATCGGCTGCGACGAGACGGGCGCCAAAGTGGACGGAAAAAAACACTGGGTCTGGACCTATCAGACAGCTAAACTTACCGTATTGGCCATGTCCGATTCCCGTGGACTCAAAGCGATAACAGGCCACTTTCAAAGTGGGTTTGGTGAAGCGATACTGTGCCACGATGCCTGGAGAACCTATTTCCACTATTCGCAAAATCGCCACCAGCTCTGCTGTGCACATCTGCTCCGGGAACTCAACTATATCGTGGAAAGATACCAGTCAACGTGGGCAGAACAGCTCAAATCTCTGTTCAGGGAAGCCATCTCACTGAAGAAAAAACTACCTGAGTTTCCCTGTCAGGAAGCTAAAAAAAACATAACCGCGATAGAAGACCAAATGGACAGACTGCTCGGAATCCCGGTGAACCCAGCCCATAAAGAAGCAGTCACTTTTCAGAAAAGACTCCTGAAATACAGGGATTCCATCCTGACATTTTTGCACTACCATAAAGTGCCTCCCGACAACAATGGTTCGGAAAGGGCGATAAGAAACATCAAAGTAAAACAGAAAATCTCAGGACAGTTTAAGTCCACAAAAGGAGCCGACGACTTCTGTGTAATCAGATCCATTATAGATACACTTATCAAACGTTCAGAGAACGTCTTGCAAAATCTGACTCATATCGCTAAGTTGGTACCTGAGTAGTTACAATTTCTTTAAATTTTGGTTCTTTTTTGAATGAAGAAACTCTCAATGATCTGAAAGAGTACGCTGAAAATTTAGTCAAAAATGAAAAATATGATAAAGCTCTAAAAGCTCTAAGCAATTTAATAATGATAGTGCCCTATTCTGCAGAAGCTCTTGATTTGAAATGGGAGGTGAACCGTAATCTTGAAGAAACAGAAATGCTTAAAAAAACTATCTCTCGGCCAAATACCTGAAGAAAGAATTTCTGTCTGTGGTTGAGTCTATGCCATCGGCAAACCAGGAGGCCAGTTCCAATTTCTAATTAACTCAAACCAGATTTATCAGATGAAAAATTCAAAACTTGTTTTCCTTATTCTTATTGGACTCAGCACCTCCTTACTATCCTGTAACAGAGCAACCGATAGCAACGAAAGATCGGCAACTGAGGCAATTACCGATGTACCTATCGCAAAAACTGACATGCACAATTCCAAGAATGGGCTTGACTGGAATGGCACCTACAAAGGAACTCTACCTTGTGCGGATTGTGAAGGAATTGAAACCATTTTGACCTTAAATGAAGATTTAACCTATGTATTGGTGACCAATTACTTGGGGAGAAATGACGCTTTGGAAGAGGAGAAAAAAGGTGACTTTTCCTGGGATGAGCACGGTACTGAAATCACTCTGACCAACGTCACTTCAAGGCCAAATAAATATAAGGTGGGTGAAAACCGTCTTTGGCATCTGGATATAAATGGCGATATGATTACGGGTGATTCTGCTGATCATTACATTTTGACAAAGAAATAGCACTTTTGCTAAAGGATCTTTTCTCTCCTTAATTTCGCACGTTGAAAATGAATTTACTCCTTCAAGCCATTCTCACTATTTCATTACTAGCGAGTAATATTTCCAATTTTGATTCGAACTCAGAGTTCATTCAAAAGATCTCGCAGACATTGCGCTATCCCCTAGCTGCAAGACAAGCCAATATTGAGGAGCTGGTTTATGTTTCTTTAGCTATAGATGAATTTGGTCAGCTGGATCACTTTCGCATATTGCAATCCCCCAATCCAATTTTAGAACAGGAAGTGTCCCGCTCTTTCAATTTGATCCAAAAAACATGGAAAAAGCGCTATTTAAAAGATAAAATGCCGGGTCAAGAATATTTGGTGATTCTTGAATTTACTCATGCTAATAAAAATAATAAGGCTCTAGCGGGTTCATTATTTGATCATGCAAAAAAGGAATTAGAAAACGAAAATAATGAAGAAGCGCTAAACCTTCTAAATCAATGTATTGATTTAAATCCCTACCGTGAAGATTACTTTGAGAAGAGATCGGAAGTACATAGATCAATGGGAAATCTGGAAGCTAGTCAAGTAGATTTTTTACGGGCGAGAAGGTTGAAAAACGAGCTGATTACACACATATTTATAACGTGGAGAACGATTTAATTATTTAAACCGGACGGTTTTTCCATGGGCCTTAGAAGTCATTTCCTCTGGAACAACTGCGGTGATTTCATTGTACAGTAGTTCTACCAATTTTTGCTTTAGAAAACTTCGATTTAATATAATACTCACCTCTCGAGTTGGAGGAGTTCCACGAAAGGGCCTTAATCGGGCCCTTTCTTCTTTAGAAAGCTCCATGGTCGCCAATTCCGGCAATAAAGTCACGCCTTGATAGCGATTGACCATATTTTTCAAACCTTCCAATGATCCGCTTTCATAGTGGAAATTCTTTGGTCCACTCATCGTCTGATCGCAAAGATTGAGCACTTGGTCCCTGAAGCAGTGGCCTTGTTGCAAAACCCAAAAATCCTCCTTTTTCACTTTTGTTGGATCAAAAAATTCTTCGCGCAAAAGCGGATGATCTTGAGAGAGGTACGCATAAAATTTCTCATAGAACATCGGTTTTTCTAGGATTCCGGATTCCTCTAGAGGAGTAACCACGATTCCCAAATCCAACTCATCATTTTTAAGCTTTTTGACAACTTCTTCCGTAACCATTTCCTGAACTACCAGATTTACTTTTGGATATTTCTCGACAAAATTTCGGATGAAAAGATGAAGTAAGTAAGGTGCCAGCGTCGGGATAATTCCAAGTTTGACGACACCCGAAATATCTCCTTTGAGCTGAGCGACAAGTTCAAAAATGCCCTTACTTTCAGACAAAACCCGCTTTGCTTGCGCAATAATCTGGATACCAATCTCCGTTGGAATGACTGGCATTTTGCTCCTGTCAAATAAAATAACGCCCAAACCACGCTCTAACTTACTCAATTGGGCACTTAGTGTAGGCTGAGTTACAAAACAGCTTTCAGCAGCATTTCCGAAATGCCGATACTTGTCCACCGCGATGAGGTATTCGAGTTGTTGGATCGTCATAGGTTCTAAAGTATCAAAATACCAAAAGAGTTTCCACTAGTTGCTTCTCTCCACTTGTCAAATACTTCAAACTTAATTTCTCTAAACTCGAGAAAAGCTGTAATTTATTCCCACTCAATTCATTAAACCTAAAATCATGAGCAA
>JBBQDY010000290.1:0-4481 GCA_038320155.1 Cytophagales bacterium | reverse complement strand
TTTTGAAGTAGAGAGCCGAATCCAAGGATATATGTTTGAACTTGGATACAAAATCCCTTTGAATGTCCTAAGAAAGAAACTTTCGGGAAAAGAGTAATTTTCCTTGAAATCCTATTTCATAAAAGGAATCACTGATTTATTCCAAATTTCATAGCCTTTTGCATTCATGTGAAGACTATCTGCGACAAATATTTCCGAAATAGGTTTTCCCGATTTGTCCAGCATCACATTCCAGATGTTCATGAAATTCACCTGTTGGTGAGCGGTGGCATATTGCCTCATGAGATCATTCAAGACCGCATAGGACGTTTTCATATTCCATCGAGAAGGACTGGGTTTGGCACTGATGAGAACGATATTTGTTTCTGGTAGATTTTGATGAATCCGTGTGACAATCATATCGATATCCTTCATAATCTGAGCGGCTTCTTTTCCCGCAAAAAGATCATTGTCTCCTTCGTATATGAAAACTTTTTCAGGACTGTATCTAATCACCAATTCCTCCAAATGGATCAGTAAATCCGATGCCTGAGATCCCCCAAATCCTGTATTGATTATGGGGATTTCAGGAAATTCCTCTTGAAGATTTTTCCAAAGTCGAACACTTGAACTTCCAGTGAAGACATAGGAATTTGGCTCCCAACCCGCCTGATCGATTCTTTCAGTCAGCGATTTTACCTCACTTTGGAAAGGAACCTGTTGTCCAAAAATAGAAGAGCCTGATCCAAAAATGAATGCAAGTATTAAGATTATTCTAAGGCTGGGTTTCATTTTTATTGCGTTTGGTTCAAATCTGGGAAAATTTCATTAGCGATCAGTTAGTGATCAAAAGCGTACACAGCGAACACATAACACGTCAATGGTTAGATGATGAAAGTAGGGATTATGTTTTGGAAAAAGTGTGGATTCATCACTCTAAATAGCTGTTTGATCACATTTTTTTTACAAAATGCCAGATTCTCGAAATGCGTAGCCTTTTTGGAGAAGTTTTAGCGTTAGTATTTACATCAACCTAATCCCCTTTTCAATGAATTATCTTTCTCGGTTTTTCTGGTTTTGTAGCGGTGCAAATTTTTCTTTATTAAGGCGATCGCCCACAGAATCAAACAAATACATTGGAATTGGAGCTACGGTGTTTTTTACTGGTGTTCTTGCAGCCATTGCAGCAGGATATGCACTATTTACTGTTTTTGAAAATGTATGGCCGGCAATTTTCTTTGGAATGCTTTGGGGAATGATGATTCTCAATTTGGATCGATTCATTGTTTCCAGCATGCGGAAAAAGGAAAATGCATGGGCTGAATGGAAACTAGCCATTCCCCGATTGGTTTTAGCGGTTTTATTGGCCTTAGTGATTTCCAAACCCTTGGAATTAAGAATGTTTGAGCGGGAGATTAATCGAAAATTGGATGAAAAGAAAACTGAATTTATTTCAGCCTCAAAATTGAATTTGGCCAAAGGTTTTCCAGAAATACAAGAACTGGAAGTTCAAAAAGATAGCTTAAAGTCTGAGGTTAGAAGGGCGGAATCATTTCGTGATCTAGTCCAACTGGAATATGATGCAGAGCGATTTGGCGATAAAACGAGTAGTACAAGTGGAATAGTAGGACTGGGTACTAACGCCAAAAAAAAAGAACAGCAATTGGATGCGGCTCAAATAGCTTTGGATGACTTACGAAAAAGGAATCAAATCCGAATCGATGCGCTTGATGCGCAAATTCGTGAATTCACCAACTTGCGGCAATTGGAATTTGAAAAGCAACAAGCTGGAATCGATGGCTTCGATGGGTTAGCTGCTCGAATGGATGCGTTGGATTTGTTGACCAAAGAATCTGAAGCAATGGCTTTAGCTAATATTTTTATAATTCTCCTGTTTATCGCGATTGAGGCCGCTCCGATCTTAGTCAAATTGATTTCGCCGAGGGGTCCTTACGATGAGTTGTTGGAACTGGCTGAAGACAAAGTCAAACTATTTAAGGGCGAAAAGTGGGTAAAAGCTAAAGGCGAATCTGAGGCTCGGGTGAGTTATTTTCAGGATACGCATTTCTACGCGACTGACTTGAATAAAGAGAAAACAAATCGTAGAAATAAAGCCCAAACGGAAGCGGAGATCAATAAGCTAGAGCAGAAATTTAAAGTTTAGACAAATAATATTTTAGGAACTGCGGGAAGAGCAGTTTCTATTTGTTTCTAATATTTATTGTCCAATTTCAATCTCTAACAATCACACTACCAAAGCATCCAATTGATCCATAGTTCTACTGACTGATTTCCATTCGGCAAAAGCTACGATTTTCACCAAGAACAGGAGAAATCTCCCAGGATTGATCAGTTTGGTTGCTAGTTTCGAAATATTCCGATCGCGTTCCTTTAGCTGGAGATCTTTAACTGAAGCGAGATGATATTCTCCTGCATACTTCCAAGCTCCATCTCTTGCCATCTGAATTGAGAAGTTGAGGAGCATTTCGTCTTTTCCTTTTGCAAGTGGGATCAGCCATCCAAAAATAGGGGAGATCGTACTGATATTGGTTTTGACGCCATCAACAAGCTCACTTAATATAGAGTTGATTTGATTGAAATCTTTTTGAATTCCACTCAGGTCTTTTCCAGACATAGTTTCGGAAGCCGCTATTCCCAGGTCGAGATTAATGTGTGCATTGATGCCGAGAAATAAATGCTGAATCGCTAGATGGGAGCTGAACTGACTTGATTCGAAAGCGACTTTCCAACTTTCAGTTGGCGCTATTCCAACTTTCCAAAGATTATAAGCATCTATAAATCGCTTTGCAAAAAGTACGTCCAGTTTTTCCATTCGAGAATTATCCGCAAATTCTTGATTCAAAATCCCTAGCTGGATTCTTTTAGTCACCTGCCTATAAAGCACTGCAAAGTATCCGATACGGGATTCCTTTAATCTGCATTCGGAAACTATCTGATCCATCTGATTTAAAACCTCTGCTATCGTATTCATTACTTATTCAAAAAAAAGTTTTCCAACAAATCTCCAACAAAATATGCTACCAAAGCTGCCAATAGCCCTAATAGGAGTGTTTCAGCTACACTTTTGAAAGGCGGGGTTTGATTCACGAGACTTTTCATCCAGCCAACCAACATGAAAGCCATGCCTGTCAAGATACTGGTCCAGAGGAATATATTAAGCTGTAATCCACTGAAAAAATCCCAGAGATATACGGTCAACGGAATAAATCCAACCACAATAAAGGAAATCAAAGTAGCTAAACCGATACGAAAAGGACTCTTCGTTTCTTCCATCATATTGAGTTCATCCTTCATCATCTCTGCAACCCAAAGGTCTTTATCTGAGCAAATTTGATCAATGACTTTTTCAAGTAACTCACCCTTAAATCCCTTTGCTTCATAAATTTCCTTGATTTCCTGTCGCTCTACTTCCGGGAGATTCTCCACTTCCCAGTATTCGATATCCTGGTGCTTTTTATAATTCTCTTTATCTGTTTTGGCAGAAAGATATGCACCTACAGACATAGAAAATCCATCTGCAAAGAGATTGGCCAAGCCCAAAATGATGATTATTCCAGAGTCTAAATTTGCTCCAAAACCCCCAGCCACCACAGCGAAAGTTGTAACAGCACCATCAATTCCTCCATAGACGAACTCTCGTAGGTATTCCTGAAGCTTTCCGAAATAACTATTTTCTTGATGAATAAGTGATTCTTTCATTTATCTAAGATTTGTGGATGTTAGCTTATCAAGTCAATAAAAAGAACGCTAGTGATTTTTGCAAAAGGGATCAC
The DNA here is from genome assembly GCA_038320155.1 of Cytophagales bacterium. GTDB lineage: Bacteria > Bacteroidota > Bacteroidia > Cytophagales > Cyclobacteriaceae > Algoriphagus. The sequence goes on along the minus strand of JBBQDY010000290.1, from coordinate 708 downwards.
TCCTATTTTTTGAGAAAAGGAGAAAAATATTTTATTGAAATTGTGTTTATATCATTGGTTTTGTTAAGTTTAAGAAATTTTGATAGACAAAAAAGTTTACCAACTTACTTGTTTGCCAAAGTTTATATGGTTTTAATTAATTTACAATAGACCCAGTTTAGGAGCCTTTTTCGAAAAGGCTCCTTTTTTTTTACAGCTATTTCCGAAGTGATTTTGTTGAGTTTGGAAAAATTGGTTTGAAAAAGGGCTCAAGTACTGAGGAAATTTGAATAATATTAAAAAAATGGTTTTCTAAAATTGATATTTTTCAAATAATATTATTTGGTTTTGGAACCAAAGAAAAAGAAAATCTTTACTAATATTTCGGTGAGGACTTGAATCAGTAGACGCTTTTAACCCTTATTATTTTTTCCAAGCGTTTGAATCTATCATCTTTAAAAATAATGAGTCCGATTTTTTTACGAATAATTTCGATCATATGCCTTCTCCACTTTACTGTAGTGCATCAAGGAGTTGGCTTTTCCGGTTGCTGAAAGAAAAGTTTTTAGTAATCTGTATTCTACTTGTTTTGGACAGTTCTTCGAGGTCTAGGGAATTCACTGATTGTAAAAGTGCATCTAAAAGGGAAAGTTCCTTTTTGTCAAGGATCAATCGTCTATCTCCAATAATCTCGGGAATCGCTCCAACAGCCGATCCGATCGGTATGCA
>JBBQDY010000289.1:0-4499 GCA_038320155.1 Cytophagales bacterium | reverse complement strand
TATCCCGGGACGATCAACACCGAAGAAGCAGCATCAAATAACATCGCTGTTTCTTCGACTCCAATTTCTTTGACCACGATCTGAGGTCCATCAGCGGCGGGACCAGAAACTGTCTGCCCGAAACCTCCCAAAAGCACATTGGTAAGCGAGCGATTCATTGCTTTGCACATGATCTGAGTCAGGATAATTCCCGAAGCGCCAACAAGCGAACCTGCGACGATGAGCACGTTATTATTCAGAATAAAACCTGTGGCGCAAGCTGCCATTCCAGAATATGAATTCAGCAAAGAAATCACAACCGGCATATCCGCCCCTCCAATGGGAATCACTGTCAGAATACCTAAAAGCAATGAAATCACGATCAAGCCAATCATGTAAATTGGATCGCCAGGATTTAAATACGCCAGCACTCCTGCTACTATAAAGGCTACAAGCAAAATCAAGTTGAGTGGATGCTGTCCCTTGAAGGTAATTGGAGAACCGGAGATTTTCCCATCCAATTTCATATAGGCGATCATCGAACCCGTGAACGTGATACCCCCAATCAGAACAGAAACGATAATACTGATCGCATTTACAGAATCAGGATAGGTCTCTGACGACTGAGTCTTCAAGAAATAATCTGAAAGGGCCACAGCAAAAGAAGCCAACCCTCCAAAACCATTGAAAAGGGCAACCATCTCAGGTATTTTGGTCATTTCTATTTTCTGGGAAATGTAGAGGCCAATGGCTCCGCCAATCAGAATACAAATAAAAATCTCTACAAATGAAAGGATATTCAGGGTAACCAGGGTCGCTGCAATCGCAAGCAACATCCCGACAGCAGAATAGATATTTCCCTCACGGGCGCTTTTGGTTTTCCCCAGCTTTTTGATCCCGAGGATAAAGAGAATCGAGGAGATCAGGTAGGCAATTTGAATTAGTATGCTCATTTCTTCTTAAACATTTTAAGCATACGATCTGTCACCACGTAGCCGCCGACCACATTGATAGTGGCCAAAATCAAAGCAAGCATTCCAAGCCATTTGCTCAAAGTGCCAAAGCCCATCTCATTGCAGGCTATCAGCGCACCGACAATGGTAATTCCTGAAATCGCATTGGAGCCCGACATCAAAGGCGTATGCAGCGTAGGGGGAACTTTGGTGATTAACTCGAAGCCGAGATAACTCGCCAAGACTAGAATGTAAATGAGAATTAGCAGTGAATCTGCATTCATATATCGTTCGTTTAGGGAATCAGGATTTTTTTTGTGAATTCATGGATCAAAACTCCATCATGAGTAATCACCGATCCTTTGGTGATTTCTTCCTCAAAGTCAAGATTCAATCCGTCTTTCGTGCTTAAATGAAGTAAAAGGGTACTGATGTTGGTAGAATACAAAAGACTGGCATTCACGGGAAGTAGGGAAGGTAAATTGGATTCGCCGACTAGAGTGACGCCGTGTTTGACCACTGTTTCATTTATTTCGGAAATCGCACAATTGCCGCCCGACTCCACCGCCATATCGACGATGACCGAACCGGTTTTCATGCTTTTCACCATTTCTTCAGTAACCAGAATCGGAGACTTTTTCCCCATCACCAAAGCTGTGGTTATCACCAAATCAGCATCTTTGATTTTATCTTCGATCAATTTCTTTTGCTTGGCCAGAAACTCGGCAGACACTTCAGCGGCATAGCCACCTTCTACTTTTACTTCGTCTGCACCTTCTACCATCAGAAATCTCCCTCCGAGCGATTCTACTTGCTCTTTCGTTTCTGGTCGCACGTCAGTCACTTCAACGATTGCACCCAGGCGCTTGGCAGTCGCGATAGCCTGCAAACCTGCCACTCCAGCGCCAAAAATCAGCACTCTTGCCGGAGTGATCGTGCCCGAAGCTGTCATCAATAATGGGAAAATTTTCCCAAGATAATTGGCTCCCAAAATGACTGATTTGTATCCGGCGAGATTTGCCTGAGAACTCAGCGCATCCATCTTTTGAGCCCGGGAAATTCGAGGAACTGCATCCATAGAAATGGCTGTAATTTTCTTTGCTAGAAAAGCAGTGATCAATTCCGGAACGGTGTAGGCGTATAAATATGAAATACAAGCTGCACCTTCATTTGCCTCAGCGACTTCATCCAGAGTCATCTGATTGACTTTCAAAATCACATCCACGTCCAGTGCTTCTGATTTGGAAACCACCTTTGCTCCAGCATCTACATAATCTTGATCGGAAAAATAAGAAGCTTCTCCCGCTCCTGCTTCTACCAAGATTTGATATTCTTTTTTGATCAATAGCTTGACTCCATCAGGGCTCAAAGCAACTCGTCGCTCAAACTCCTTGGTCTCTTTGACCACACCAATTTTCATATGCTAGTAGGTTTTGGGTAGGGTTAATCCGCTTCAAATAAATAGGGAAATAATAAGGAAACCATACTTTTTACAAATAAATTAAGTTTTTTCTACGGAATCGTTAACAGGAAATGGATTTTGTTAATGATAAATTAATCGATGTGATAAATTCCATCAATTTTTTAAATACAACTTTACCATAACTGCCATTTATCCAAAAATGATTTAAACCAATCAAGAATTTCCTATTTTAGAATTCGATTAACAATCAATCTATCCTTATCCCATGAAAAAACCTAACAAACCTACTTCGGAGCAAAGTCGCCGGGACTTTATCAAAAATGCCGCTATTGCCTCCTCATTTTTTATCGTACCTCGGCATGTGCTCGGTGGTGTCGGATTCACTTCTCCGTCAGATCAGTTGAATATTGCGGCTATCGGAGCCGGTGGCAAAGGATCAAGTGACATCATGCTAGCCTCAGTGAAAGGTCGCGAGCGGATTGTAGCACTTTGTGATGTGGACTTTTCCGGATCTGCGAAGAAATCCGTGGATAATTTCCCGAAGGCAAAGCTTTACGCAGATTATCGTAAAATGCTCGATACGGAAAAAGATATCGATGCGGTAACTATCTCCACTCCTGACCATGTCCATGGCCCTGCAGCGAAATACGCAATGGATCGTGGCAAGCATGTCTATGTGCAAAAGCCCATGACTCATAATATCTCAGAGGCGAGAATGCTCACCGAGCTTGCTCGAACCCAAAAAGTTGTCACCCAAATGGGAAATCAAGGCGGTTCAAATCCTTACCTCGATGTGGTCCAGAAATGGATCGACGAGGATAAAATCGGTAAAGTCTCCAAAGTACAAGTTTGGACTAACCGTCCGGTTTGGCCTCAAGGCGGTCCTTTTCCAGCAGCTAATTCTGGCTCCAAGCCAGATGCGCTTCAGTGGGATCTTTGGCTAGGTCCAGCTCCTGAGATTCCTTTCACACCGAATCTTCATCCCTTCAACTGGAGAGGTTGGTGGGATTATGGAACTGGCGCACTTGGCGATGTAGGATGCCATTTGATTGATATTCCATTCCGAACGCTTGGATTGAAATATCCGACCGATGCGGAATCCAGCGTTGGAACGGTCTTCTCGAAAATGTGGACACCGGATTATAATCCAGAAGGCTGTCCTGCATCTTCGTTTATCACGTTGCATTTTGCAGCAACTGCAAAAAGTAAATCTCCAATCGAAATGACATGGAGTGATGGCGGAATCAAGCCTTCTCACCCGGATATTATTCCAGCAGACGATGATATCGGTGGCAGCGGATCAGCAAATGGCGTATTGATAATAGGAGACAAAGGAATTATTTCTACCAATATCAATGACTCTTCTCCGCTTCAACCAAAACTCTACCTCAACGACGGCACCAAAGAAATGGGACCGCAAACGGAGGAGAATATGGAGTCCGAATATGGACATCAGCGCCTTTGGGTGGATGCCTGCAAGGCAGGATTCGGAAGTGCAGAACATAAAGGATTAACTTCCTCTTTCGACTATGCAGGTCCAATGACCGAAACAGTATTGATGGGGAATTTGGCCATTCGCAGCTACATGCTTCGAAGAGAAAACAGCAAAGGTCAAGCAGAATTCTTTGGTAGAAAGAAACTTCTGTGGGATGGCGAAAACCTTCGAATTACCAATTTGGAAGAAGCCAATCAATTCGTGACTAGAACCTATCGTGATGGATTTACTATGGGTTAATTCGTTTTCCTTAAAAGTTTAGAATAGAAAACCTCCAAGAGCAATTTTGGAGGATTTTTTTTTGAGAATCTTTCAACCGCAAAGGAATTGAAGATTTCTCAAAGTAGCGCGAAGCTGTCCTGCTTCTCCAGAAGCTTGACTTGGATGATTCTTTAATGAGTAACCTAAAAGGCACAAATTCCAATCGTAAAAATATCTTGATTTGGAATTGGGACCAATTCCAAATCAAGATTTCGTTTTTGATTGAAAAGTACAACACAACGGTTAATCAAAAAACAAAAGCGTTTTACCTCCACTTTGGGAAGTAAAACGCTTTTAAAAGAATTGGTGGCTTTTTGAAATTTCAAAAGAAATTACGAAGTCCGGTCCCCATCTTGGAAAACCCGGGAGTTATCATTTTTCAGCAGAT
>JBBQDY010000288.1:0-4500 GCA_038320155.1 Cytophagales bacterium | reverse complement strand
AGATAAATCCAAAAAAAGATCAACAACCCAATAAGGCCCGAAAATGAAGAGGTAATAAACGAACTGTGCTTTAATAAAAAAATATGAAGTTAGCCTACATAGGCACTTACCCACCGAGAGAATGCGGGATTGGGACGTTTACTCGAAATCTGACAAAGTCAATGTTGGGTACTGAAAAACAAGGTGCGCAGCAAAATGAGGTATTGGTAATCGCGATGAATGATCGTGAGCAAGAGTATGCCTATCCACAAGAAGTAAAACTACAGATCTGCCAGGAGCAGCAGTCTGATTACCTGGAGGCGGCCAATTTCATAAATATGAGCGGTGCAGATATCTGTATTCTGGAACATGAGTTTGGCATTTTTGGTGGATTGGGTGGGGTGTATATTTTACCGCTGTTGCATCGATTGGAGATTCCATATATCGTGACGCTACATACGATTCTGGATGCTCCTTCGTATAACGAAAAAGCAATCTTAAAAGAAATCTGTAAAATGGCAGATAAGGTTGTGGTGATGAGCAATAAGGCGATTTCTTTTCTCACTTCTATTTATGATGTCCCGCAGGAAAAGATTGTATTGATCGAACACGGAGTTCCGGATATTCATTTTGATCGAAAAGAATCTAAGGAGGAATTTAAGCTCACTAAGAAAAAAGTCATCTTGACATTTGGGTTTATCGGTCGCAATAAAGGGATTGAAACCGTGATTAAATCACTACCCGAAATCATCAAAACCCATCCCGATGTGCTTTACATTGTTTTGGGCAAGACACATCCCAATGTATTGAGGCATGCAGGTGAGGAGTACCGTAATTTTCTTCAATTATTGATCAAAAATCTCAACCTTCAGGCGCACGTACTTATGCTGAATGAGTTTATTGGTGAGGTTCAACTGTTCAAATATCTAAGCGCCTGCGATATTTATATTACCCCATATCTCAATGAAGCGCAAATCACAAGCGGAACGCTTTCGTATGCGATGGGCGCAGGCTGTTCGGTAGTTTCTACTCCTTATTGGCATGCGGCAGAACTGATTACTGAAGATCGCGGAAGACTTTTTGACTTTAATAACTCCGTAGAGTTGGCTGAAGTCCTGAAACAGCTTTTGGATCATCCGGAAACTTTAAAGCAAATTCAGGCAAACGCCTTTGAATATGGGAAAGATGTGACTTGGCCTAAAATTGGGAAAAAGTACCTCCATCTTTTACATAACTTACTTTCCTTTCCAAAACAGAAATTAGATAAAAAAGAAACAGCAATAGATCTGCTCTTGCTTCCACCTTTTTCGCTCACGCACATCAAAAGGCTCACAGACGATACCGGGATTATTCAACATGCGAAATTCGGGATTCCCAACCTCAAGGAGGGCTATTGTCTGGATGATAATGCACGCGCTTTGCTGATGGTTTTGATGACATACAAGCAGAAAAAAGACGAAGTAGCATTGAGATTTATGCCCATTTATCTGAGCTACATTCACTACATGCAGAATAAAGACGGCAGCTTCAGGAACTTCCTGAGTTTCAATCGCAATTTTCTCGACGAGGTAGGTTCCGAAGATTCATTTGGAAGGACCATCTGGGCACTTGGTTATTTGATAGGCAATGCCCCTAACGATGCCTATTACCAAACCGGAAAACTCGTATTTTTTGATGCACTTCCAAATTTCGTCAAACTAAACTCCATCCGAAGTATAGCAAATACCATCATCGGGATAAGTTATTACTTAAAAACCAATCCGGCAGACGAGCAAATGATGGAGGTATTAAAGACCCTCACAGACAAGCTTGTTTATCATTATGACGTGAATCATTCTGAAAACTGGAATTGGTTTGAGTCGCTGCTTGCCTATGACAATGGAATTTTACCTTTAGCGCTTTTGCATTCTGCCCAAATCATACCAGATCCTAAGGTGAAGGAAGTTGCGATGATCACCATGAAGTTTCTTGTAACACATACCTTAACTGATGGGAACCTCTCTTTAATCGGAAATAAAAAGTGGTTTGTAAAAGATGGCGAACGCTCGTTTTTTGCCCAACAACCAATAGATGCCATGGCGATGGTCTTAATGTTTCACCAAGCATTTAAACTTACCGGTCAGAAGGAATACCTCAATAATCTCTTTGATTGTTTCATGTGGTTTCTAGGTGAAAATGACCTTCGAATGAGTCTCTATGATTTTGAGACAAAAGGCTGCTGTGATGGTTTTGAACATTATGGAATCAATCGAAATCAGGGAGCAGAAAGCTCCTTGGCCTATCTCATTTCGCATTTGACTGTTCTGCAGGCATACGAAGAATTTTATCAATCTAATGGCGTCAAGAAATTCGAAAAGATGGGCGCCTTACAAAGTGTATGAAGATTGCAATATTAGCGCCGATCGCATGGAGAACACCTCCGGAAAGCTACGGGCCCTGGGAGCAGGTAGCATCAACCATTACTGAAGGTATGGTGGAGAAAGGGCACGAAGTAAGTCTTTTTGCCACCGGAAATTCGATTACCCAAGGTGAGTTAGAAGCAGTCTGCTTTTTGCCCTACGAAATAGATAGATCGAGTGATCCAAAAGTATTGGAGTGTCTCCATATCAGCAATTTGATGGAACAAGCAGACGATTTTGATATCATTCATAATCATTTTGATTTTCTTCCGTTGACCTATTCTCGCTTGGTAAAAACCCCCATGATCACCACTATTCATGGCTTTTCTTCTCCTAAGATTATTCCGGTTTATAAAAAATACAATGCCACCTCAGCCTATGTTTCTATTTCAAATGCTGACAGGAACGTCCAGTTAACATATCTGGAGACCATCTACCACGGAGTAGATCCTGACCAGTTCACCTTTCAGAATGTCAAGGAGAATTATTTGGTCTATTTTGGTAGAATACACCCCGAAAAGGGGTTGCATACCGCAATTGAAATCGCTGAAAAGTCAAACCTCCCACTCAAGATCGCCGGTCTTATTCAAGATGAATCTTATTTCAAATCCATAATAGAACCGAAGATCAATGGACATTCTATTCAATACCTCGGCAATTTGGGAAAAGAAGATCGCGATGTGTTGTTGGGAGGAGCCAAAGCTTTGCTGCATCCAATTTACTTTGAAGAGCCTTTTGGCTTGAGTGTGCTGGAAGCGATGATGTGCGGAACTCCTGTGATCGCATTTTCAAGGGGCAGTATGCCAGAGCTTATTGATCACGGCATTTCCGGATATCTGGTAAATACGATTGCAGAAGCGGTTGAGGCAGTAAAAAATCTAGCTCAACTTGAACCTGCAAGCTGCAGGTCTCACGCCGAAAGCAATTTTAGCATGGACAAGATGATAACATCGTATGAAGCGGCATATCGAAAAGTAATTCAAGATTTTTAGTAGTCAGTTCATTAATGCATAAAATAGCTCTTCGAGGTCTACTACTGCATAGGTAGAAGAATAATCAGAAACCGCATAGGGCAGGATAAGGCTGTTATTGTGAATCATTGATCCGCAGGAATAAACCACATTCGGGACATAGCCATTTCGCTCTTCTTCGAGCGGCATCAGTAGCGGTTCCTCCAGCCTGCCGATTTCTTTGGACGGATCGTCCAAATCAAAAAGAGAAGCTCCAATACTATATCGGCGCATCGGTCCCACTCCGTGGGTAATTACCAACCACCCATTTTCTGTCCACAATGGAGAACCACAGTTCCCAATCTGGGTAAACTCCCAGGTAAACTTAGGCTCCTGAATCAGTTGAGGCTTGTTCCAAAGAGTAGCTCGGTCAGAATACATCAGGTAATTGTTCACACCGTCGATTCTGGAGAGCATGGCATATTTTCCATTGATCTTTTTGGGGAAAAGTGCTAGATTTTTACCTTGAGCACCACTGCCTCGAAGTGGCATAATTCGAAAGGTATAGAAGTCTTTGGTGGAGATCAATTTAGGTAAGATGGTGTGTCCGTTGTAGGCTGTATAGGTAGCATATACCCTAATTGACCCATCATCTTCAGTAAATCTTACAAACCGCGCATCTTCAATTCCGTTGCTTTCGGATGCTGCAATTGGGAAAATTACACGCTCGGTAAGATCAGAATCTTTATGAAAGTGAATGTCATAAAATGACTCAATGAGCCAGGTGATTTCCTCAAAAGCGCTCCGTTGGCCCACGGATAGATCTGGGTCTTTGAGTAAGATGGAGATCGCACTTTTAAGCGCATAATATTCAAAGCGGTCCGGCAGGCTGTCCATGACACCTTTAGTATATTGTTCTTCAATCCTCATTTCTTTAAGCCTTTTCAAAAATCGTTGCTTATCGTAGAGTTGTTTCCGGGAGATTTCCGCCTTGTCTATGGAGTCCCCAATTTTAGATAGACGAAGGTTATTATTAGCATCAAGAATACCACGTCTGAACACTAAAGAGGAAATGTGTCCTTCTCCTGTTGCTCGAAAGGAAATGATCACCCGTGTTTCCCCTTTTTCCAGATAGGACTGATCAAAATCCTCTATCATGGATGGGTTGAAAA
>JBBQDY010000287.1:0-4535 GCA_038320155.1 Cytophagales bacterium | reverse complement strand
TTGGATGAATCCCCTGATACGCATGAAGACAAAAATTTCATGGAATTTGTCAATCCGGATTCGCTAAAAATAATTCCAAATGCCTATTTAGAGCCTTTTTTGGCAAAAGCTGAGATGAGTGATAAGTTTCAGTTTCAGCGTTTGGGATATTTCACTTTGGACAAAGATTCGGCTGCTGACAATATGGTATTTAATAAAACTGTTGGCTTACGGGACTCATGGGCAAAGCAAAAGCCTGCTCCCATAGCACAGCCGAACTCATCGAATCCACAAGGCAATCCAAAACACGGACAGGAACAGCCGGTAAGATCAGCGATAAATGAGATCCAGAAGATTGCCAAGAAATACACGAACCTTTCGGGTGATAAATTGGCTGCCGCAAGAGCAGATATTGCCCGACTTGCCGAAGAAGTGACCTACGAAGAATTGGAGCCTCTATTCCAAACTGCTGCTAAAAAAGTTGGAACTCGAATCGGTGCGATGGTTACGCTTGGAGTCTTGTTGAAAAAAGGTCAAGAGCGAAATACCGAGATTGAAGCTTTTATCGCTGCTGGATTAGCTGATGAAAATGAGCAATTGGTGGAAGAAGCGAAGGAAATCAGTCTTCAGTAGGCAGGCTTCAGTGGACAGTGATCAGTGGGCAGTGATCAGTAGGCAGTTATCAGTAGGCAGGATTCAGTTGGCAGTACCCTTCTTCAGTGGGCAGTATAACAGGAGTATTAATTAAATCGCTCGTGGAGTTTCATCGGGCGATTTTTTTTGGGGACAGCTATCAACCTGATTGAAAGGTCTTAATTCCTTTCTACTCCTCTAGATATCATTTATCGCCATTTCTCTTGGCTCTAATATCTTGTCTCCCTCATCAGGACTTGATACTAATATCTTGCTACTCTTCTTGGTTCTTGTTCGACTATCTCCTCACTCCTCTTGGTTCTTTTTTCTAGCATCTTATATCATTCTTAACCCTGCTTCAGTGGGCAGTATAACAGGAGTATATTAATTAAATCGCTCGTGGAGTTTCATCGGGCGTTTTTTTTGGGGAAAGCTATCAACCTGATTGAAAGGTCTTAATTCCTTTCTACTCCTCTAGATATCATTTATCGCCATTTCTCTTGGCTCTAATATCTTGTCTCCTTCATCAGGACTTGATACTAATATCTTGCTACTCTTCTTGGTTCTTGTTTCGACTATCTCCTCACTCCTCTTGGTTCTTTTTTCTAGCATCTTATATCATTCTTAATGCTACTACCTAACTACTAGATACTATGCTCCTTCAGTCAAAAAGTACATCTTCCAAACTCCTCGATTTTTGACATCGATACTTCCGCGAAATTCGCATTCAAACGTTTCCTTAACCAATTCGTAAGTGGTTTCGGACATATTGATTCTGCCTTCTACGGAGTTGGATTCCATTCGTGACGCAATATTTACAGTATCTCCCCAGATGTCGTATTGCCACTTTTTGATACCAACGATCCCAGCTACGATAGGTCCTGTATGGATGCCTATCCGCATTTCAAATTGGACAATATGCTCAGGTTTTGGTTCGCTGGTGAATTCCATCATAGCTTGGGCTGCTTGGATTACTCTCGTGGCATGATCTTCAGTTTCGACTGGAATTCCCCCAACACACATATAGGAGTCACCGATCGTTTTGATTTTTTCCAAATCAAAAGTTGTGGTGATCTCATCAAATTTTTTGAAGTAGAAATCAATGCTTTCTACAAGTTTTTCGGGAGAGATATTTTCTGCCAGACTGGAGAAGCTTTTAAAATCGGTGAACAAAACCGTCGCGGAATTGAATCGATGTGCCTTTACTTTGCCCTCATTTTTCAATTCTTCCGCTATTTCTTCGGGTAGAATATTAAGTAGAAGTTCTTCGGAACGGTTCTTTTCAGCCTCGATGATTTTCTTGGTTTCCCGCTCAAAACGGTAACGCTTGAAAGTTACAAAGGCTATTATACCAACTGAAATCAAAAGTGCCAAGATCCCATAAAGCAAAATTTGCTGCCTCTTAGTTTGAAGTGAAATGATGGTAGCTTCCTTTTCAAGCAAATCGACTTCGACTTGTTTTTGTGATACCTCGTAGTCAGTTCTCAAATTAGCCATTTTCTGAACTGCCCCTATGTTATTTACACTGTCGCGATAGAGCACATGATTCTTATAATACTCGAAGGCTATTCGAGTATTTCCCAATTGCTCATGGATCTTTGATAGAATTAGGTTGGCTTGACTGATTTCATCTTTCAGGCTATACTGAGTGGCTAAGCTTAAGCTCCTTTCCGCATATTCCAAGGCAGTTTGACTATCATCATTTTCCAAGAATATTGCGGACATAAACTCTAAGTAGACTGAAATAGGTGAATATTCTTTGTATTGCTCCAGAATCTTTATAGCCTGATTGATATTCTCTTCCGCAGTTCTTTTATCTCCTCTTTCAGCAGCGATCATTCCAAGATTTCCGAAGCAATATGCATCACCAATGGGATAGTTGACTTTTTCAAAAATCGACTGAGCCTCTTTGGTAAATAAAAATGCGGAGTCTAATTCATTCATGTTAAAGTATTCATCACCGGCATTAAAAATCGAACTGGCAAGCCCAATCGAGTCTTTCCCGTTCCGCAGGATTTCAATTCCTTTCTTATAGTAGGCTACTGCATTTTGGCTGTTTTCACTAGCAGAATAAGCGTCTGCAATCGCCACATAAAGTTTGCCTCTACCCTCCACATAATTAATCTTGTCGGCATATTCCATACTTATGAAATATTGCTCGAGACCTTCACTGAGTTCTCCTTTCAATACATTAGCATTACCTAAATAGAGATGAGCAGTAAAGAGCTTTTCTTTATCATTTACTATTAAAGCAAGTTTTTGTAAGATTTTCGAATATTTGGAAATCGTGTCCGGATGGGGTTCTTTCTTTAAAAATTCATTTAAAGCTTGCAGATCGTTCTCTTTTCCCGAGAAGTAAATCGTTTTTAAACTATCTGACATAATCATATCGTCTTCGCCTTGACCTAGTGCCATTGTCGAATAGAAAATCCAAAAAAGTAATACGAGAATCCTCTTTTCCAAAGTTCAGCTTAAAATTAAACAATTCTGATTTTAGGATCAATCTTGTATTTCTTTTGCTGGTCGCCGGACTCAACTAGGAAATGAATACGGTAACCCTGCACATCTCCCAATTTGCCTTTTTTTATAAATCCATCAACATGAGTTTTTCCGGCTCCGTGTTTAGAATCATAAAGTTCGATTATAGGTGTTTTTGACTTTTGAAGCTTGATTTTGGTAATGATTACAGCGTCTTGGGGATTCTCCTCAATATTCATCACAGCACCAACCCAAGCCAGTTTTGATTTTTTTGGCGCCTTACTGGTAAAGTCCTCTTTGGATTTAGGATCCAAATCACGATGATTGTCCGCAAGAATGATCAGTCTGTCAACTTCTTTCTGATCCTTTTTATCATAGTTGATAATTTCGCTCGTATTTACATAAAGCGTGATAATTGTGTCTTTGATTTTGGTCATGACCTTAATTTTTTTTTGTAAAAGTTTCTGTTTTATAATGAGTTAGCTGTGTTTCTGAACGAAAAAAAGTCTGCTTTTTCTAGTTTTCTAAACGACAATTTAAAATAGATAAAAATCGTCAAAATGCAATAAATCAATAATTTAAAAAAAGCCTGATTAGTTAGTGACTAGGTCGAATCAATTTGTCTATCCTACTTTCTTCAACATGCTGTAATCGACAACCTTTGCCAAATGCAAGCTAAAAAGGTGAAGTTGATTGACGGCCTTCTTCTAATTGGTCTCAGAAAAATCGAATCACTTCAATCTGATCTGGCTCTTTCTTGGAAAGCTTTGGCAGCTTATTTTTTTTCCAAAGCTTCGAGAAACTTGATGCTTTTTGGTACCTGCTGGTAATAAATTGGACTTTCATCTTCCAGATAAAAATGCACAACCCCTGCTTTTTTTGCTGCTCGGAGTATTTCTGGAAGATTGAGTTGTCCTGTACCTAAGGCCACATCATTTTCAATGGGCGTAGTGCCAGAGAGATTGCCTTTTATTCCTTTTCTGAGATCTTTTACATGCATGAGCTTAAACCTATCGCCATATTTTTCTAGCAAAGCCGCCGGATCTGCGCCGGGGAAATAAGTCCAGAGCACATCCATCTCGAAGCTGACATATTCAGGATTTGTTTCTTGCACGATTAAGTCAAAAAGTGTCCCTTCCTCGAAAGGTTGGAATTCATAACCATGGTTGTGATAGCAGAACGTAAGATCATGGTCTTCTCTGAGGATTTTTCCGACAGAATTGAAGTCCGAAATAGTCTTTCGTGCATCCGCTTCAGTGAATGGAGCTTGATGAGGAATTGAAGCTAACCGAACGAACTTTGCACCTAAGGTTTTGGCATTTTGGGCTACCTCAGCTGTTTTCTCCATCAAATCCTTATAACCCACTCCGAATGATGAACAATGCATCCCGCGCTCATCCAAAAGTGATCGAAGTTCTAAAGCTGTTTTTCCAAACAAATTTGAG
>JBBQDY010000286.1:0-4549 GCA_038320155.1 Cytophagales bacterium | reverse complement strand
CTCAAAGGGGTAAGGGGGATTTTAGGAAGCAGATCAGTAGTAAATATGGCAACGTGCAGGATTACGGATACTCATTTAAATTAATATTGGTATCCGCAATGACCTTATTTTCTTCGCTTATTGGGACCGAAGACCGAAGACCGAAGACCGGATCGCTCAATTATTAATTTTGCGCCATTTATATTCTTGCCTATTCTGCCTACTGGCAAAGTAGCAGATATTCAAATAAGTTAATATGGGTATCCGCACAGGCTCAAATTCCGATCAACAATGAAAACTTGATCTGCAATTGAATCTAATTCCCCTCCGATCTAGCGAGCTCAATCGTTCAGAATGACTTTGATGATTTATCCCACATTTTTCCGAATGTCCTAGAATGGATATCCGATTGCAAAGTTGAAATTGAGGTTGTCCCTTCGCCAAGTTTTGCTGCCTATATCAAAAGTATTTCCCCATCGCTCTCCCTCAGGCAAATATGGATATCTCAATGGGGTAGCCAAATCAAATCGGATTACAAAAAATTGTACATCTACTCGGAGTCCAACTCCTGTGCCCACTGCCAGCTCCTTAGTCCAATCTTTATTAAACTTTCCGCCTGGTAGGGCTTCATTTTCATTCCAAAGCCAAATATTTCCAGCATCCATGAAAAGTGCACCTTTGAGAAAGGAAACTATTGGAAAACGATATTCCACATTTCCTTCTAATCTGATATCACCTGATTGATCAAAAAATGAATTGATACTCGTCTCGTCCGGTTGGTAGGAGCCAGGTCCGATAGATCTGATTCGGAAAGCACGAACCGAATTTGGCCCTCCTGAAAAAAACTGTTTGATGTAGGGTAGAGAAACGGAATTCCCAATAGGCATTCCGACTCCAGCCAAAAGTCTAGTTGCAATAGTATGCTTCGCTGCAGGCCTGAAATAGTAGCGGAGATCCACGTCCACTTTCGCATAATGTGCATATTCCAATCCTATAATCTTCCCTGACTCGGAATCACTTAGATTACTCAAGCCGTTGAGTAAATTGCCTGCTACGTCCAATCCAGTTCCGACAAATACACCGTGTCGCTTGGTATCGTCGATCAGCTTGTTAAAGTTGAATAGGTAGTTGACCCCTACAATAAAGTTCTGCTCGAAGCTGCGTCTGAGGAATGGGTTTTGATCTAGAATTTGTTCAAACTCAGGGCTGGTTTGGGTTTGGTTGACAAGGTTGATACTGATAGGATTCAGCTCATGATACACCCAGCGGTTTGCGTTCCAGAAGTAGCCATAGTTGGCAGAGAAGGTATTTAATCGATATAATCCACCTCTACTAAGGTATTCAAAACCCAAGCTCATTTTAGTTTTTGGGACCGAATAGCTGAGTTTCTCACGGATTGGGACAAAGAAGATCACCCTTGGAAAGATCAGTTCCCCTTTTACTCCATATTCAAATGACTTCAAATTGGATCGATCTCCTCCAGCAACTTGGAACTCGTATCCAACTCGCGCAGAGAGGTTAAAAGTCTCGCCTCCGTGGAAAATATTTCTATTTCGGTAGGTTACATTTATTGCTGGTCCTGCAAAATTATTTGACTTGGATACGCCGAGTAATTCTGTTCGAATTGCTCTGCGGGTCATCGGGGAAAGGAAAAAATTTGCCTCAAGCATGCCGATCGAATCGCTGGTTTCAAGTTCATCATAGCGAAGATTTACAAACTTATAATTTCCGATCGAGCTTAATCTATTGGTTGAAAGACTTGACAATTTTGGATTATAATTTTGTCCTTTTTCGATCAGAATATATTCATTGAGAAGCTCAGGTTTGAATACCAGATTTCCCTGAATATAATTTTTCCCTTCCACTATAACAGTATCCAGCTTAGCAGCACTCTCATTGATAGAATAGTTTGGAAATACGTTGATACGACTGATTTGGTAGGGAACGACGGATTTATCAGGCACATCTTTCTTCAATCTGAGGAAAAGGTTGAATTTTCGAGAGCTGTCTGAGACATTAGTGTCGGCTTCGAAGATGAGGTATTCGCTGTTGAAGTTATAGTATCCGAGTTCTTTGAGCGATTCGTCGATTCGATCTCGCTCCACTTTGAGAGAATTCAGATCAAATCGGGTGGCTGAATCAAGATCAGTATCTTTGGTCAATGTTCGAATCTGCTCATAGATTGGCAGTGAATCTAGTTCAATTTGATATTTCAGGAGCGTATAAGGTGTGCTGACTTTAGCGGCATATTCTACTGAAGCAAATTGATCCCCAAGGTCTGCCTTAGAAGTTATCGAGCTATAAAAGAAGCCTCGATTCTCGAGTCGATTAAGGATTAAATCCTCTGTATTTGGAATATTTACCGCACTGAAGTAAACAGGTTCTTCACCTATTTTTTTATTTAAAAACTTGTTGATAAAACCTGGCTTGGCTTGTTGATTTTTATAGTGAGCCCAAAGCCCTATCCTCATGCCCAAAATTTTGCTGTTTGGTTCAGGTTGGAGTAGTTCATTCAACTCGTCACTGATTTCTTTAATGTCCTTAATTTTGGTTTCAGTTTCTAGCCTGAGTTCAGCGCCCGTGTATAATTGCTCATCTTCCGGAATATACTTTTTTACTGAGCAGCTGTGAACTATGCTGAGACTGATCAACGCCACAAAGGATATTATTTTTTCAATTTTCATCCTTTTTCAATTCAGTAGTGTCATTCTTTTTCTTTCCGGGAATTTTTTCCTTCGGGGGATTGTCCAAATCGTCAATCGGATTGGTTTTGTTGACTGGTTTCGAATCTTTCCACAGTTGACTAAAGCTGTTGAATTCTCGGTTGAAAACTACTCCTAAACCAGTCACAACCAACTGTCCATCTATAATACTTTCAAATTGATTCTTTCGAAAAGCTCGAATCTTAAATCTGCCATCTTCAGTCAATGTATATTCGATGCTGACATTTCCCAAAATTGAACCTGCATTTTGGCTTGTCTGAGAATTCCCTTCGACATCAAACTGGCTACCTACCTGAACAGTAAGTCGGTCATTAAACAAAGATTGTTGAGCGCTTACGTTAAGCTCAGTTTGAGATTTACCACCTTGTCCATTGGCGTAACTATCAACTTCAAATCCCACTTCAAATCCTGAATCTCCAAAAAGTTGATTTGAAAAATCGTTTAATTGATCTGAGAGCAGTTGGCTTACGCTATTTCTAGCCAATGCTTCAGTACCACCCCCAGAACCATCCGATCCTCCTGAAGGAAAGAAGCGGTTTAGGACCAGCAGCGAAAACACCTGACGGTTTAGCTCAGCTTCCTGGTCTCCCAGCTGTCGAACTTGAGAATAAACATTTCCCCCAAATTCGCCTCGCTCACCTTCAGGCATATCCAGACCGAAAGAGATCTCCGGCTTCAATAAATCTCCTTTCAAGTAGAGATATACAAAGAAATCCAAGCGCTTGCTATATTGATTTTGAATAGCATCGCCTGATCCTGTCAGCTGAGATGCCATCAAAGGTGCTGCTGATGTTCTGACTTCGTAGCTGGCTGAAATATCTAAGGTAGCATCCAAGGGGTCTCCATTCCATCTAATAGTACTTCCTTTTTCGATTAGGAATCTCCTGTTCACCAAACTGTATAGAGACATTTCATAATGTCCATCTTGGACTTCCAATCTTCCGCTAAGATTGGTTCGGCCTATTGGGTCAATGGCCAAATCAAGTTCTCCAGATGCCGACAAGGCTAAGTTGTCGCCTGATTTGGGATCAATTACAATTCTGAATCGCGAAGAAGGATCTACTTCCACCTGCAGACGAATGTCATAGCCGGCGAATGAATTGGAGATTTCGCCTGCGTTGCGCGTTAATATGTCGTCGGGATTTTCTTTATTGACGAATACAACCACCCCTTGTCGCGCTACCAATTCGAGCTCCGATTCAGGCACAATAAAAGTTAAATTGGTATCGTCCCTGACCCGAAGATTGCCTCGGACTACCGGCAATAACAAATCACCGGTGATTGATATCGTGGCATCAATTGTCCCCTTTCCGAAAAACAATTCGCTCTCCTCATCAGTAGAGTTGATCGCCATAAAGTTTTTCGCATTGACTTGAAGATCAAAAGTAGGGTTGATGAGTGATTCTGTACCGATCTCTCCATCCAGCGAGAAAGTATTCTGGGAATCATCACGAACTGTAAAATTGTCAAGATAAATTCCGGCGTTATCCAATCGGATGTCTTCATCTTCAAAATTATACTTGGTTCCTAAATATGTTGGAGTTATCGATGCTTGTTTGAAAGTTAAAATACCTTCGTATATGGGCTCAATCGTGGTGCCGTTTGCGGTTATCTTCCCCTCCAAAACTCCCCCGGCTTGCGTGATTTGATCAGGAAGTATGCTTTCCAACATATCAAGCTCAATCCGAGTAAGATCAACTTCTAACTCGAAGGTCGCAGCTTCCACATCAGCCTTGAAATTTCCATTAACTTTGAGATCAGCACCCCCACCTCCTAGCTCCGCTTTTAACACATAATTACCGATAGTTATCGCTTCCGCATCAATCGTAAGTGTTCCCAGATGGGTA
>JBBQDY010000285.1:0-4550 GCA_038320155.1 Cytophagales bacterium | reverse complement strand
ATCCAAGAGTAGGGATTCCTTTGGAAACACTATCAATGATTTGGACAGCTAATAGAGACTTCCCTTGATTGGTGTCTGCGAAGAGAATGCAAAGTTCTTCCTGGTACCAAAACGGACCAAATATCTTCTTTGGAATAGGTTTACTTTTAGCATCATCAATCCATTCATTGGCTGATTTGATGATTAAAAATTCATTTGACTGAGGAGGGTTAGACTTAGTGTTTTGGATGTAATTTTCCATTATTCTGCATTTAAGAGTTTGAAAGTGAATGCAGAAACAGTATATTTATGTCGTCAAACAGGATACTGAATCCACAAGAAAATTGAGCGAATTCGAAAGGATTCGCTTTATTTTTTTCTAGGATTTCGCTGTCGACCAGCATTGAGAACTTCAGATTTTTTGAAATACACACTACTGTTTATCATATGCTCCTTTAAGAAGCCCTCCTTCCTCCAGTTATTTATTGTAGTTCGAGATCTACCTAGAAGCTTCATCACTTCGGGGATTTTGATGAATTCTTCTTCTGGTGTAGAAGGATTAGAAATGTTGGATAGCTTGAAGACGATAGCTTCTGCTATTTCATTGATAAGTTGCCCTTTGTCTATAGGGCTTAAGATTACATTGTCCATAATCGGCTATTATTTTGTGAATGGCCGAATCTGCTCAAAAAGAGGCTCGGATAGTTAGTGGGATACTATCCAAAAAAGTAATTGGGGTTATAAAACTGTTCTTTCTTGAATAAAATCGTCAATGGATAACGCTTTTTCCCGTAGCCCTGCATTGTTAAAAATTTCCTTCACCTTGAACAGTTGTTCTTTTCTCTTTGCCGTTAGGTTACTAGAATTAGCAATCTCCGGTGATATTTTTGAAAAATAATCTCGGATTCCCCTGTCTGTTCCACCCACAACGCTTGATACCACCTTATCAAAGGATCCGCTTTTGAGACTGTGATCACTTTGGAGTAATCGTTGTTTAAGATCGTTGAGAACTCCCAATTCTCCAAGCATCAGCTCAATAGCGAGAAGAGAAACCGTTTTATCATATTCTACTACTTCAATTTGCTCTTCCTGGAAATCATTGCCTTTTCTTAAATTAGAATAAAATGCCTCAGCTCCTTCAAAGTTATTTAGCTCTAGACTGAGAAACACCCTATGATTTTCGGGTTTGTTAATTGGGTCTATGAATTGAAAAAACCGACTTGTCTCGCGCAAATTTTTTCTGGCCTTACCCACTATCACAATGAATGTCATAATTGAACCAGCCAAAACGAATGTACCAAAGGCATACTTTAAGTCAGATGGGTGTACTAGGATGATAAAAAATACGGCAAGAAAAAGTATGATAGCGATGAGATATCCTAGACATTGAAGGATGTACCCTTTCCTTTTATGAAATGAGAAGAAATCCTCAAAAAACATTTTCTTCTGATCGAAAATCTCCCAACCTAATCTGTAGGCTAAAATCCTTTCCTCCTCAGAGAGTTCATCAAAATACCAGAATGATTCTTTTGCTTTGTATTGACCAAGTGAAAGCTTGGAGTCAAAATTTTTCATTTTCAAAATTGGTTTAGTCCCAGGCGAGACTCATTGCATTTCTTTTTCGATCTTCATCTACATCGACGTACCGCTTAAAGCTTTTGTAATCTGAATGCCCAGTAATTTTCATTACCACTTCAGCAGGAATTCCTTTAGCAAGAGATATTGTTACAAATGTTTTCCTCCCGGTATGTGCACTCACTAGATCATATTTTGGCAACATATTAGCGATTCTAACCGATCCTCTGTATCGAATAATTTCTACTGGATCGTTGATTTCAGCTAGTTTGCAAAGCTCTTTCACATATTTGTTAAACTTCTGATTTGATATCATAGGTAGTGGGGATATTCTCTCTTTGTACTTTTCTAAAATTTCTCGAGAGATGCGAGTGAGTGGCACTACTGAAGGTTGTTTTGTTTTTGTGATGGTCATTCGAATTTCATCTTCTTTGATATGCCCCCTTTTAAGTTGACTTAAATCTGAAAATCTGTATCCCGTCACACAACTGAATAGGAAAACATCCCTTACTTGATCAAGTCTTGAATTGGACCTTAAATCAAGAACGTAAAGACTGTCAAACTCTTTTCTATTTAATGCGATTACTTCTAGTTTTTCTTTTTTGATGATAAAATCTCTGTAACCTTCAGAGATTTTAAATCCCTTTCTTTTAGCATATCCTAAAAATGTCTTGAGTGTACTTAATTGCTTTGCTATTGTAATATTATTAAGTGTGCTCACTGTTCCAGTTGTTGCATGAACAACTTTATGATTGATCAGAAACTTTTGAAACTCTTGCATGAAAGCATAGTCCATGTTCTCAAATTTTACATTTTCATTTATTTTCTCTTGATAATTTTTAAGGTGTCTTTTCAGGGATTTATAAACAATCATACTCCCCCTTACCCTGGTTAGCTCATTTTCTTTTATATAGTGATCAATGAAGTCATAAACCAAATAGGTTGGCTCACTTTTCTTGATTGTAGGTTTTTTCGACTCTTTGAGTTCCTTCATCAGCATGTCCAAATCATATGGCAAGCTTGAGGATCTGAATGATTCTTCTATTTGCCGTATTTTATTTCGGATCTCAAGTAAATCATCTTGATATTGGAGCAAGTAGCTTTTTGGAGGAACGGTAGATCCAAATTTCTTTTCAAGCTGTGTTTTTTGTTTTGCTGTCATATCAGCAATTTCTTGCCTTTCAGCATTCCACAACTCAGGCAATAATTTTATACCTGAAGACATCAACTTTCGCTTTCCTCCCAAATGAACCACAATCATGAGAGGCTGCTCACCCTTCTTGTTCTCTAAGTCATGCCTCAAAATGAATTTAACTGTCGCTTCCATATCCTTATCTTGTATTTAATAAAGATACTAATGAAATTTTCAGTAGCGAATTTAGTAGCGAAAAAGTAATACAAAAGTGTTCAAAGCTACCCAAAAGTTATCCCAAGCTACTCTTAAAAGCCTTTTATTGACCGTATCAGGCTATTTTTGAACAGATATGCACAAAAGGTTCGAATCCCCCACTCTCTGCAAAACAGGCCTCCAAAGCCTTCAAGGGGCGTTTTTCTATGAAAGACGTCCTTTTTTTGTGGATTTTATGGCCTGATTTTAGTCAGTTCTATTTTAAGATTCCACTCCAGGTTCCAAGTTGGCCATAATTAGTTTTTCCGGGGTAATGGGTAAATCACGCATTCGCTTACCTGTTGCATTAAAAATGGCATTTGCAATAGATGCTGCCACACTGGTTATTCCAAGTTCACCAATTCCTTTCACTCCCATTTTATTCGCAATCTTATCTTCTTCTGGCAGGAAGACCACATCGATATTCGCCATATCCAGATTTACCGGAACATGGTAGTCCGCAAAAGAACGGGTGATAAAATTTCCGAAATTGGGCTCTAGTTTGGACTGCTCGGCTAAAGCCATCCCTGCACCCATGGTCAAACCACCGATGATTTGTCCATACGCAGTTTTGGGGTTGAGAATTTTGCCTGCGGCACCTACATTTACCATTCGTTTTATGCGATACATCCACGTATCCTTATCCACCCAAACTTCTGCGAAGTTGGCTCCGAACGAGTATACCGAATGCTTTTTAAATTCTTCCGATGGTTCTACCGTTCCTTGAGCCTCAAATTTTGTAAGATCGTTTCGCTTTAAAAGGTCAGCTAAAGCTACTTCTTCTCCTTCAGGAATATTTTTGTTCTTTTTCAATTCAGCAATTGCATTTTCACAAGCTGCCCTCGCTCCGTTGCAATAGGATGCAGCCCCCCACGAGCCACCTGACCCAGGAGTCACAGGATAATTCGAGTCCCCCAACTCTACAGTCACATCTTCTGTGGGAATGCCTAAATATTCAGAGGCAGTTTGGGCGATAATGGTATAACTTCCGGTTCCAATATCTGTAGCGTCCATCTGGATAGTCGCTTTGGCCTTGCCTTCTTCTAGCGAGACGATGATCTTGGATGATGTTTTTTTATAGGGAGCTTCTCTAGATGCAGCACTTACTCCATAACCGATCAGCCAGTTTCCATTGGTATTGGTTCGGGGTTCCATCTTGCGCTCTTTCCAGCCAAATTTCTCCGCACCTATTCGGAGGCATTCTGTTAGGAGTCTGGAGGAAAAAGGTCTATCCTCGCTCAAATCAATTTGTGTATCATTCTTGATTCTGAAATCTATCGGGTCCATTTTAAGCTTCCACGCCATTTCATCCATCGCTGATTCCAGCGCAAAACTTCCAGTTGCTTCTCCGGGTGCACGCATTGCAAATGGCGTCTGTAAATTCAATGGAATTAGCCTGTGCGTAATTAAGTTATTTGGAACTTTGTAAAGAATTTTTGAAACGGTTCCACAGGGCTCCTGATATTCTTGAAAGGATGAGGTATGGGATAAAGTTTCGTGGGCAAGGGCGGTGAGCATTCCATCTTTCTTGGCTCCAATTCGCATTTTTTGCTCATTGTGCTGCCGCATGGTTGTATTGGTAAACATTTGATGGCGTGTCACGGTCAGT
>JBBQDY010000284.1:0-4577 GCA_038320155.1 Cytophagales bacterium | reverse complement strand
CGGATCCTGGCTTGGCACATTTCGAATTGTCCTTTTCACAAGTGGGTCAGGGGCTTGGGGACTACAGGCGAACCAGTCAGTTGGCCAACGGAACAGTCTTCGAATATGTCCCTCGGGTGAGTGGGCAGCGGCAGGGAAATTATTCGATTTTGAGCCAAATTCCAGCGCCCGACAGCAAACGAATGACCACGGCAGGTACACGAATCAAGCTCGGCAACTATGAAAAAGTGTACACCGAAATGGCACTTTCCTCCGCAGATAAAAACCTCTTTTCCGAATTTGGAGATGATAATAATCAGGGCCTTGGGCTGAAAGTAGGATTGGAATCAGAGGGCCGTGCTTCCAATATTTTCAAAGGCTATACGATGAAGGGTCAAACGGAATACGAATACAATTCTACCAATTTCAATTTCATCGACCGATTCCGATATATCGAGTTTGATCGGGATTGGGGATTGACTCAGGAGCAATTGCGAAGCCCAGCAGCGGAGCAGTTTTTACGGGCAGGAATAGGTTTTGAGAAGGATAATTTGAATCGATTCAATTACCAGCTTTACCTGAGGAATCGGGAAAATGTACTGAATGGAACGCAGCATTTGGCAAATTGGAACATCCAGCTTGGTGAGAAATTCAGGCTTCGTCAAGAGTTCTTCAGGCTGAACAGTGAGCAGGACACTTTGAACTCCGACTGGATCAGATATTTGGGAAATATCAGTTTCAATTCGAAAATCCTGGTTCCGGGTTATCAGTTTTCTCTTGATCAGAATGCGCTCCGAAATGGAGAGCGAGATTCTGTGCTCAGCACAGCCATGAACTTCAAGGAGCACCTGATTTATTTGCGGAGCAATGATTCGCTCAAGTATTCTTTCCTTGCAGATGCCGCTTGGCGTGAAGATCAAGCTCCTTTTGCGGGTGAACTTTTAAAAGATACGCGAGCATTTACTTCCAACCTTACTTTTCGAAGACAGTGGACGCAACACAGTCTGAGTTCTACTTTTACTTACCGAGAGCTGGAATATTTGCAGCGGAAATTGCCCACCGAGCTGACCGTGATGGGAAAATTGGACTACCAAGGAAGCCTTTGGAAAAATGCGCTTCGGAATGAAATCAGCTATGCGATTGGAAATGGTCGGGAGCTCCAGCGGGAATTTGTCTTTCTCCCCGCGCCAAATGGAGACGGGACCCATACTTGGCGAGATGACAATGGTGATGGCGTGCAGCAATTGAATGAGTTTTATCTGGCGATCAATCCTGAGGAAAAGCAATACATCAAAATTTTCGTGCCCACCGATACCTATGTGCAAGCTTATACCAGTATTTTGAATTACCGACTTCAGGCAAAATTTCCCGAGGAATGGAAAAAGGAAGCAGGTCTAAGAGCGTTTCTGCATAAGTTCTCCAACACAACCAGTTTAAGCATTGAGAAAAAAGTCACTTCCAATGACTTTGCGAATAGAGTGAATCCTTTTATCGGAGGGATAGATCGGGAGGATATCCTTTCTCTTCGTCAGGTGATTCGCAGTAGTTTCTTCTTCAATCGAGCATCGGCTAGTTATGGTTTTGACCTTTCTTTATTCGATTCCCAGTTCAAGCAGTTGCTCGCTGGGGGTTTTGAAGATTTAATTCAAAAGGATTGGCGACTCAATACCCGCTTCAATTTCAACTCGCAAACCACGATTCGAGTCATCGCAGGCACCGGAGATCGAATATCTGCATCAGATTTCCTTTCCAATCGAAATTACAATATCAATCAGCAGCTCATCGGACCGGAACTTGCATGGCAGCCCAACCCTTATTTTAGAACCACAGCGTCTTATAGTTTTACTGCGAAACAAAACGTGAGCAATCCGGAATTCGACGAAAAAGCACAATTACATCAGCTCGGACTGGATCTTCGCTATGCAAAGGCGATTAAAACTACGCTCACCGGGAATTTTAAATTGATTCAGATTGACTACAATGGAATCGCCAATTCTCCAGTTGGCTATGAAATGCTGCAAGCACTTACACCAGGAACCAATGTCACCTGGACGCTTAACTGGCTCCAGAAAATCGGGGAGGGGCTGCAAATGAACTTGGTCTATGAAGGTAGAAACTCCCAAGGACTGGATCGGATCATCCATATAGGTCGAATGCAAGTTTCCGCACTCTTTTGACAAAAAAATGTAACTTTGCTCAAGCTAGATAGTTGTCATACTAACTATTAAAACACGAACGAAATGAGCAAAAGTATCCTCGTCACTGGAGGCACCAAAGGGATAGGAAAAGCAATTATTTTGCGCTTCGCAAAGGAGGGCTTTAATATTTTTACCTGTTCTCGAAATCAACAAGAACTCGATGACTTAAAAAAGGAGATCCAGAAATCATTTCCCGAAATTCACGTCTCAGTGATAAAAGCGGATTTATCCAAACGCGACGAAGTATCAGCTTTCGCAGCTTCTGTAAATAAAATTGGAACGCCCGATGTCTTGGTTAACAATACTGGCGTGTTCCTTCCCGGATCGATTCATGATGAACCCGAAGGGAATTTCGAATTGATGATGGAGACGAATCTTTTCTCAGCTTATCATTTGACCAGAGCATTTGTAAAGGGAATGATCGAACGGAAATCAGGCTATATTTTTAGTATGGGTTCGATTGCCGGTACTACAGCCTATCCAAATGGTGGAAGCTATGCGGTTTCCAAATGGGCGATGCTCGGCATGACCAAATGTCTCCGAGAGGAGCTGAAGCCGCATCAAATCAAAGTTACTTCTATTCTCCCCGGAGCTACTTATACCGCGAGTTGGGAGGGGTCTGATTTGCCTGTGGAGCGGTTTATGAAGGCTGAAGATGTAGCCGAATGTGTCTGGGGGGCATACAATCTTTCGCCTCAGTCCGTTATTGAAGAAATTACTATTAGACCTCAATTAGGCGATATTTAAGCAGTTATGGAGCCAATCATCAAGAGTTTAGATCAGATTTATTGCGATAGTCTCACCCACTATTCCCGAAGAAAAACTGTGCCGGTTCAAATCGGTGATGTCATCATCGGAGGCGATAATCATATTGTGGTGCAATCCATGACTACCGTGGATACGATGGATACTATAGGTTCCGTGGAGCAAAGCATCCGAATGATCGAAAGTGGATCCGAGTTGATTCGGATTACGGCACCGAGTATCAAAGAGGCCGAAAATCTCAAAAAAATTAAGCACGAGCTTCGGAATAGAGGATATCAAACTCCGTTGGTTGCAGATATTCATTTTACCCCAAATGCAGCTGAAGTAGCAGCACGGATTGTAGAAAAAGTGCGCATCAATCCGGGGAATTATGCCGACAAGAAGAAGTTTGAAGTCATCGAATACACCGATGCCAGCTATCAGGATGAACTGGATCGAATCCGGGAGCGATTCCTTCCATTGGTAAAAATCTGTAAGGAAAATGGTACTGCTATGCGAATTGGTACCAATCACGGTTCGCTTTCCGATCGAATAATGAGTCGCTATGGCGATACTCCTTTGGGAATGGTAGAATCTGCCTTGGAGTTTCTGAGGATTTGCGAAGATGAGAATTACTATCAGATAGTGATTTCCATGAAGTCCTCCAATACCCAAGTGATGGTGCAGGCATATCGTCTTTTGGTCCAAAAACTGAACGAAGGAGGATTCAAAGCTTATCCACTTCATCTTGGAGTCACCGAGGCAGGAGAAGCTGAAGATGGCCGGATCAAGTCGGCAGTGGGAATTGGGACTTTGTTGGAAGATGGCTTGGGAGATACGGTTCGAGTTTCGCTGACGGAAGATCCGGAATTTGAAGCGCCGGTGGCAAAAGCCCTGATTGATCGCTACACCTATCGAGCGCATCATGAGCCGATCCGTCCGATAAGTCACTATCCGATACATCCTTTTGATCATGCTAAGCGCGTGACTCAGGAGGTTTATAATTTTGGAGCTTACAATGTCCCAAGGGTCATCACGGATATCTCCAAAATCGAAGCGATTACACCAAAGGAAATGAAGCAAGTCGGTCATTTCTACCTTCCTGAATTAGATAAGTGGAAGATGAATGATCAAGGTTGTGACTTCGTTTATTCCGGGAAAAACCCGATTCCATTTATGCTTCCCAATGGCATGAAGGAGATTCAGGATTTGGATATTTGGAAGGTAAGCAGCGATCGCGGCAATAAATTCCCATTATTCAATTTGAGTGAATACCAAAATTCTACCGAATTACATCCCGAATTGAATTTCTTGGAAATTGCAGATACCGAGATTGAAATAGCAATTCCGATAATTGATAATCGAAAAGACACAATTCTGATTCTCAAGACATCCAATACCCATTCTATGCCTGCTTTACGTCGTGCGATGGTCAGTTTGATGGACTCTAATTCGAAAATCCCGGTAGTGCTGAAGGTTAGCTACCCGGATCAAACGGCCGATGAGACGATGCTCTATGCTGCCACAGATGTAGGAGGATTGTTGATTGATGGCTTGGGTGATGGGATTTTTATTTCCTTGGAAAAAGAGAAATCACATACCCGCGAAGAGTTTTTAGACCAAATCAAATTGCATAATGCGACTGGCTTTGGAGTG
>JBBQDY010000283.1:0-4631 GCA_038320155.1 Cytophagales bacterium | reverse complement strand
TGACGACTTCCTCCAATCAAAATGATATAGATAAAGCCTATGAAAATCACTGCAACAGCTATGTACAAAAACCACTCAATATCGATGACTTTCTAAAAGCTATTTTAAAAATTGAGGAATTCTGGTTGCACATCACAACCTTAGCTAATAAATAGGCTTAGCGAATAGACGAGATCGTATTTTGAGAAGAAATTCTAATTTCATTTAATTTTAGATTACCCACTTTTAGTTTCCATTTGGCACTATTAGCTCATTTTTAGCCGCTCAAGTTTTATTTTCTGAGCCTCATTTGCCTGATACTATTAGGGTGGAGAGTTAGCGAACCTGAATAATTGAATTTTATGTGTATCCGCTTTTCTGCAAGTAAGGGACATACGAAAAAAAGAATTTGCTTAAAACTCTCAAAGAACGCCTCATCGGTCATCGGTCCTTTTGATCAGAGAAAATAAGGCTACTTGCATCATTCCGTAGAATCATATTGAATTTTATGTGTATCCGCTTTCTTGCACGTTCCGGACAAAACCTAAATCTTGATGTTAAATCGGATCAAATTCCCCCTTTCTCAAAGGGGGCAAGAGCCTGTCCCGAATATTGGGAGGGATTTTAGGAAGCAAATCAGTAGTAAATATGGCAACGTGCAGGATTACTGATACTCATTTTAAATTTTTGGATTTAGATGTATCATTTCTTATCCTTATTTCCAACTTTAGCATTTTAATTTACTCTTCGATCTTTCTTTAAATAATTGAAAGTGATCCGATTAATCCCTATTTTGAATCGCTGTTTTAGCTTTTTTCAAATCAGTACGCAGCTGAAATACCAATCTTTTAATTCACATGAAGGCTCGCTTCGTGTTTTGTTTCATTTTAATCGATTTAAATTTTTAACAAATGGCCAATCTAAAAATCAAATTAAAGGGTCAGGATCAGTCAGCATTTATCGCTGCTGAGGATCAGGGTTTTGAATTTTACCAGTTGAGCAAAGCTTACTCGGTCCTTAGTCCCGTTCGTGGGGATGTACCTGAGCAATCCTTTGTGATCCGGGATGATCAACTCATCGAACTTAATCTATCCGACGATACCGTATGGATGGGAGACAATGAGACCCTTCGAGAACTTTTCCCAACGCAGTTCAAACGGTCCGGTGATGGCGATGAGCTTTTTCTGCCTGATGAAATCGAAGTGGATGCCCAAAACCGAGGGGTAATCAGCAAAATCGGAATCAAGATTTTTAAAATTTTCAGCAAGCGAGAAGTAGTATTTCCTTTAGTAAGAGACCTTGCCAAAAAGCTTGAAAACAAACAATTGTCAATTGAAGGAATTGACTTTCAGAATGTAGGTGCCGGAGTATTATTAGCTTGTTCTCCAAAGTTTGAATTGAAAAGAGCCGAAAATCTGGACGCCTCCAAGCCACACTTACTGTTCTTACACGGGACTTTTTCTTCGACATTGGGCTCTTTTATGGATCTGAAAGATTCAGAAGATTGGAAAAATATCGTACTCAGCTATTCTCCAGATTCCATAATCGCTTTTCAGCATCGGACGCTTACCTGTAGTCCGCTGGAAAATGTGCTTGAGCTAGTTAAATCCTTGCCTCCAGGCATAGTACTGGATTTGGTCAGTCACTCTCGAGGAGGATTAGTGGCGGATACGTTGGCTCGATTTTGCGTTCCGGATTCAGATTCTAAAGGCTTTGACGATTTTGAACGCTCCGTATTGGAAGATAAGGAGCGAGCTAAGGACCTCGAACAGATCAAAGCAATCGAACAGGAGATCAAATCAAAAAAGATCAGTATCCGAAAGATGGTCCGTGTCGCTTGCCCAGCCAACGGTACTACGCTGGCTTCCGGCAGAATGGATCTAATTCTCAATGTCAGCTTTAATGTGTTGGGCGGTATTTCTGGTCAGGTATTGAATCCGATTTTTATTTCCTTCAAGGAGCTGATCATGGCGGCTGTAGAAAGCAAGGATAATACTGGCGTATTGCCGGGATTGGAATCCATGAATCCTAAGTCTCCTTTTGTAGAAGTATTGAATTTCCAAGGGACTAAAATCAAAATTCAAGCTCCATTATATATCGTAGGTGGAAGTAGCGAATTGAGCTTGCAATGGAAAAGTCTCGTGGTGCTGGTGGGTAAGTTTTTATTCATGGGAAAAAATGACCTCGTAGTCGATACAGAGAGTATGTACTGGGGAGGGGCTCGTATCGAAGGGAAAGTAGCTGCCTTTATCGAAGCCAGTGGTCAGATTGATCACATGAAATACTTTGCTACCGACAGTACAAGGGAGGCCATTCGTTTTGGTCTGGAAGCCGACGGGTCAGTCGTACCACGCAAGTTTGAGGTCGTTTCAAAAATAGCTGAGACCAGAAGAGACCGAGGGGTACTTGGAATCGAAGGCGGAAAGTACAAAGAAGATCAAGCGAAAGGCAAGCGGCCGATTGCGATCCTGCTCCCGGGAATCATGGGATCCAACCTAACGGTCAGCTCCGAACGGGTTTGGATTAATTATTTAGGATTTCTTACCGGAGAACTTTCCCGCCTGAATTATGTGAATAATGGAGAGAAAGTGGAAGCGGATTCTTTGATTGGGACATCTTATGCAGGTCTAGGAAGGAATCTGGAGCGGACATACGACGTCGTGACCTTTGAGTTTGATTGGCGCTCTCCACTTCCAGAAACAGCCAAACGACTGAATCAAAAGATTACCGAACTATTGGCCTTCAACCAACCCATCAAAATCATCGGTCACAGTATGGGCGGGGTTCTGGTTCGCGATTTTGCGATGTATTTTCCAGACACTTGGAAACAACTCAACAATACACCAGGATTCAGAACCTTATTCCTAGGCTCACCGCTGGGGGGATCTTATCGAATTCCTTACGTACTATTTGGGTTGGATGATATCATCCAGCTATTGGGAAAAATAGATATTAAAAACTCTACCAAAGGACTGCTGAATTATTTTACCAATTTCCCGGGAATCCTGAATTTGCTCCCAATTAATCGATTGGGAAAGCATGATTTTTCTGATCAGCAATTTTGGAAAAAACTGAGGACAGCCTTTGGGGACCAATCATGGCCTATACCGGATCAGAAGTTCTTAGACGAGTTTGGCAAGTATCAGAAAAAAGTTCTGGCTGAGGCCGATCGACTGGATTATTCCAATGTATGCTATATCGCAGGTCAAAGCCGAAAAGATAAATTCACGATCTCAGACTTAGAGATTGAGGATAGTAAGCTGGTCTTCAAGGCGACCAATGCAGGGGACGAGAGTGTAACTTGGGAATCTGGAATTCCGAAGGAAATAATTCGCTCCAAAAATTATTTTTATGCCAACGCCACCCACGGTGCGCTTTCTACGGAAACCAGATTGTTTGCAGCAATCGATGAGATCCTGATTTATGGAAAGACTAGTAAACTACAAAATAGTCTCCCTCAGGTACGTGGCGTAGAAAAGGACTTTATCGTCGAGCCACATCAGGTTTTCGATCTCAGTGAAGAGAATCTACAGAACACTTTGCTTGGATTAGGACAAACTGGGGAGCGCTGGATGAATGATCTGCCGATCCAAGTGAACGTGACCCATGGCAATCTGATTTTTGCACGGTATCCAGTATTGGCGGGACACTTTGATGGAGATGCTATTCTATTCAGCGAAAGTGCTATCGATAAAAAATTGAATAATGAGCTTAGTAGATTGCATTCCCTAAGACTTTATCCAGGGGATATTGGCACACATCAGATTATTTTGAACCGAGGCTGTGGCAAAACTGACTTTCAGGGTGGCGTGATAGTCGGTTTAGGGAAAACAGGCGAATTGACCAGCTTTCAATTGATGAACACCGTGGAAAAAGGAGTAGCACGGTATCTGACGATTTGCAACCCCGCTGATAACTATTCGAACGATGAGCCATTGGGGATTTCAGTGATTGCAATCGGAAACTCTTTTGGAGGCTTGTCTACCGAAAGTTCGATTCGTTCCATTATTCTGGGAATACAGAAGGCTAATAAGAGTATCACATCCATTTATAAAGGCTTGAAGAAGGGGATTGAAGAGGTGGAGATCATAGAACTGTATCATGATAAAGCTCTGGCGATCTTGAAATCCATGAAGAATATTGAGGGTAACCAAAGCCGGGAATTTAATATTGTATTTCGAGGATCGAGTATGGAAACCAAGATTGGCCGACAGTGGCGAATTCCTCAGGAAAACTCCACTGATTGGTGGACTCGGATCACGGTGTGTGAGGAAAGTGGATTTGAAGTTCGCGGTGAGTCTCCAGGTGGAAAGAAAATAAAGATGGCCTTGGCGACTACCGGGGCAAGTGAACGTGTTGAATACATGCCTTCTAATACCAAAGTGTTAGAAATGCTTTTGAAGCAGATGACTCACAAAAACATGTATTCTCCAGAGATCGCAAAAACGATGTACGAGTTGATGATTCCTTTAAAATTCAAAGAAGAACTCAAGCGACAAAATAATATCTCATGGGTGCTGGACTTGGAGACGGCGGAGTTTCCGTGGGAAATGATGCAAGAGGACATCGATGCGGTGCCGCTTTGCATCAATTCGGGGATGGTACGACAGCTTGCTACTCAAAATTCCCGCGGGGCCATCTCAAGAGTTTCC
>JBBQDY010000282.1:0-4640 GCA_038320155.1 Cytophagales bacterium | reverse complement strand
CGTTTTAATTTATCTAATCCAATTTTATAAATCTTCTCAAGTTTATCTTGATATATTTCTGAAGTTCCTCCAAAAATATCTGAAAATGAGGCGCCGATATCAGAAAATACATTTGTACCTAAAACCACATTCGTGGATATCAAATCAATGTACTTTTCGATTTTCATGCCTTCTATTGATTCGGTACTTGATATAAGGATTGATGATTTCATAATTGGTATGTTTTCAGATGAGGGATTTTTCTAAAATTAAGGTGAATTACAAATTCCCAACAATATAAAAGCGTAGTTGCAAACTACGCTTAGCCAAGTTCTCTACGCCTAGCGGGGGAGAATGATAACCTCAAAATAATAATTGTCATATGGCACGTTAGCTATTTTTTCAAGAGATAGAAAGTTCTAATTGTGTTAAGAAGACTATAAAATACCCATTCCAGTTGGGCAGGATGTTCCATTTTTTTTGTTCGATCTTTATTGTGACGGATATTAAAATTATTTACAATATTGAAAAAATCTTCTGTATCACCGCTAAACTCTTTCCTCAATTCTTGTCTCAATGGTTCCAGTATATAACTTAATGTCTCACAAGCAGATCGTTTATTGTCCATGGAATTATCAGTATGAAATAATTTGATTGCATGATTAATTTTTTCATTAAGATCCTTATCTCCGAGACTAAAATATTCTCTAACCAGCCTAACCATTGGATCTGCAGGTATTGATTTTTTTGCTTGTTCAAGCCCATCAATTGTAAGTCCGATTTTATAGAAGTTCGCTTCTGTTAGATTCGATTCATTCTTGGGCTCATAATTAATATATTTTAGAATGTTCAGATGTTCAATGATACGGTAAAACTCTTCAGGTTCTGGTGAATATGTAATAGGGTAGTCCTTGAAAGAATTTAAAGTAAATGTTTTTGATTCGTTACCACCTGTTTCAAAAAGGTATTCAAGTAAATGTCTCCATTTTTCTTCAAAGGATATAGGAATTTCTACTGTTTTATAACCTTCGTTAATAAAATCTGTAATTATTTTAGGACCTTTCCCTTTCAGATCAAATGTATTTCGACAGTAACCTGCAATTAAGTATTTTTGAGGAAAGTTGTTTCGTTCTAGAATTAACCATGCTGGCTGAGTAAGTGTTACTTCCCCAATAAGAGGTGTGCGATAAGTATATGAATTTTCAAATGAAATGTTAGACTGGAAGTCTTGACTGTTTATCTTACTTCCTGTGATTGGACAAATATTAAAATTCATAATTATGTAATAATAAATGAGGTGTTCAAATCAATATAGTTTTTTAATATAAGCTCAATGTGACTAATCGGTTCAAAAAAACAATTTAAAACCTGAAACCGCCTACCATATTTATTCCAACTACTCTGGCGGAGAAAAGGAATTACAAATTCCTTTCGATATAAAAGTGTAGTTACAAACTAAGCTTAGGTAAATGCTTTACGCCCAACATTAGTCATTATGGTGGAATTAATATGCTTAGACGGGGCGATTTTTTTCTTGTTCGGTCATGTTTAGTCTTTGTTCCAGTCAATGGTAATGGAATTCACTGCGGCATCTACTTTTGCAAGAATAGAGGAAAGTATCGACTGCATGGAGGCTTGAATTTGAGGATTTATATGGCTCGATTGGTAGGCAATCAAGGCAGACTTGGCAGCCAATGAAAATGGAGCTGAGGGAAAAATCTTAGTGACTAGGTTATCTATCAATTGACGTAGAACTGCACTCGTTGGATTTTCTGTCATTGCCATTTCTATAAGCTTGATTGCATTGCTTGTTTCTGTATATACAATAGCCCTGCCGGTGACAAAATGCTTATAGTTGAGGTTGTACAATTGTATGGTGATAATGGCTCTTAGGTAGTTGAATCCGTTTCCTCTCCAAGAATGAGGAAGACTGGAAAAATCGGCAGGAGTAAGTTGGGTTTTTGGCGTGGTGGGAGCGATTTCCCCATTTGGTTTTACATAGAGCAATCGTGTATCTTCTTTTTCAGTGGGGTCTAAAAAATAGGAATATTCAGGAACCACCCAAGCGAATGCTCCCTTAGAGAGGCGAGAGGTGCCTGACGCGATGGGGAAATAAATATGTTTGGCACCAGCTCGATTGGTTTTAGCAGTGACTAAGCGGTAGTTTCTATAGTCAAACTCTAACCAATGATAGGTTCCGTTTGCCAAATCCTGATTAAAGGTAATTCCTCCGCTTTT
Source organism: Cytophagales bacterium (assembly GCA_038320155.1). GTDB lineage: Bacteria > Bacteroidota > Bacteroidia > Cytophagales > Cyclobacteriaceae > Algoriphagus. The sequence goes on along the minus strand of JBBQDY010000282.1, from coordinate 2,423 downwards.
CTCTACCTGTTTGATTTGTTTAGCGTTCAGCGGATTTCCACTTCCTTTAGGCCTGAAATGCTCTACGTCTAGGGCGTAATCGTCCCCTTGAGGGAGTTCGGAGTACCAGCATTTTGGAAGTGCTTGATTGACTGGGGATACCAATGTGCAATCGTTCAAAAATGATTTCAAGGCAGTCCAGTCGCCACCGGATTTAGAGGACCTTAGTCTCCAAGCGGCTAAATCAGGATGAGAGTCTTGGTCTGCTCTAGGGTAAGGTATGAAGTTCATCGCGTTTAAAAATTAGAGTCTTTAAAAATATCACCTAGTATACTATCCACTTGTTGTTCGAAAGATTCTGGCTCCATCTTCAATCCAGACTTGAAGGACTTATTCGATTTCGATGATTTTTCTGCAAGCTTTTCTCTTACTATCCTGGTTACGGGATCTTCTTGAACCAGACTAATACTTGGGTCTAGTCGAAGTGGAGCCAAGATCGTGGTCAATTCTTTGAATCTAGACTCTTCACTTTCATTCAAACGCTTATTCTTTTTCTTATCAAAGAGATCGGTGTATTCCTCATTCAACTGGATAAATTCCCTGTCCATGGTAGTTCCCAAACCAAAGACTTGAGTAAGGATGTCGTTGGCTCCCATGCCGACAATATCTTCCTCCGGATGGGAGGTGAATCGCTTTCCTGTCTCTCTATCGATGTCAATTATGTGTATTTGTTCTTTTTTCATTCCGTTCAGAAGCATAGGAGAATGCGTTGAAATTATGAACTGAACATTGGGAAAGGTATTCTGAAGTCTGGTCAACGCTTCGTTTTGCAAAGCTGGATGTAAATGAATTCCAAATTCATCGATTAATACTATTCCATTCACTCTCTTGAGGAGGTTTCCGTTTAAATGTTTATTGAGTAAGAAAGCTCTTGTGGCTAGTTCACCTGCCAAAAGAATTAAATACCTATATCCATCACTGACCATGCTAAAAAGTCGGATACTCCCGTCCTTAAACTTTATTATCGGTTGTTTGGCATCCGTTGACCATTCAATTTGTGTAATGTCAGGAAGTATTGAAACCACAGCTTCCTGAAAAACCAGTATAGCACGTTGGGGTATATCACCATAAGATTCTTTTATAATGGATTTGCGGGACATTTCTTCGATAATCCCATCCATTCGACCAATCCATTTGAACAAAAACTTTTTAATAGATTTGTCCTCAAAGCATCCTTTGTATCCATCAATGCTTTTTCCATTAATTTCCCAAGTAACAGTCTCCGAAGATTCCACATGGATATACTCTGTACCGATAAAGCCTAGGAGCGGATTAATGGCCTTGCCATTTACAGCTAGTTTCAAATTTTCCTTTGCAATAATTTTCGGATCTAATCCCTTCAAAATTTTTATTTTGGTTCGTTCACGATGGGGTTTAGTTTTATATTTTAGCCATGAACATTCAATAACTTGATCAATATTTTTTTCTATTAGTGCAGTAGCTTCAATAGAGACCTCTGCGGCAATATCATAAATAGGATTAGTGCCAATGACCCGATGATCGCTAATAGCAAGCTGCTTTTCACTTTTAATCCCCATTGTATAGGTATTGAGCGCCAATCTTAGCCCAGCCATTATAGCAGACTTTCCACCCATGTTTTCTGCGATGATGACGTGTACATTTTGCTCGATTGAAAAGTTAATTTCAAAAGATTCAAAACATCTAAAATCACTGAGAATGAGTTTTTTAATTTTCATATAACGGACATTTTAAACATTAAATACTAATTCAAGTTCTGTAAATCTTTAAATTTTGCTTTCCCTCATCCCATTTTTCCTACTTAATATACAAAGGATTATAAGTGTATTTGCTTTGAGTGGCATTGATATCGGCACACCAAGCCACAATAAGCTTTATTTTTCTTAAATCATCGAAGTCTCCCCGCTCTTTTGTCTCTACGATGAAATAGGAATTTGGAGAGTTTATAATAAGGAAATCTGGTAAGAATTAAGCAATATTTCCAGCTATTCCCTACCCACAAGAACCGCAATTCCCTTTTCCCCCACAATACCCTATACAGGGTATATTTCACAGAATTTGCTTTTTTTTAACTACTTCACCCCCTTCTCCACCGCCCCTTTTCCTCCCACGATCGGTAGGGTCAATTCAGTTCCATCCAGATCGATCGTCAGTTTTGTGACTGGCTTGGGTAATAGCGTATATTCGTATCCACCCGAGCAAGTACGTAGTCATTTAGCTTGATTTTGCGCTACGATTTGCTTACAGTTTTTTGGCAGGAGTTCGTGTATTTTTTGGATGTTGGTCTCCATGATGTGATCGAAGACATATTTGAGCCATTGCTGCGGGTTTACCCCTTCCTTTTTACACATGGCAAAGAAGGAGTAGATCATTGCTGCTCGCTGTGCGGCGTCGTGTGACCCTGC
>JBBQDY010000281.1:0-4652 GCA_038320155.1 Cytophagales bacterium | reverse complement strand
ATTCTACGCAGAAAGTGGGGATATCCTTGACGCGGAACTTTCCAAACGGTTACTTATTTCCATTTTCAATAAATATAGCCCGCTTCATGACGGTGCGGTAATCATTCACAATGGGAAGATCAAGGCTGCTCGCTGTATCCTACCTGTGACCGAGCGAGAAGTCCCAGCTCAATTCGGATTGCGCCATCGCGCCGCAATTGGAATGTCAGAAGCGACGGATGCAATAGTACTCGTAGTATCCGAAGAGACTGGGCAACTTTCGATGACAAAGAATGGAAAAATCCTCCATAATATGTCATTTCAAGAAATCCGTGATACCATCAACGAATACTTAAATAATGAAGACGTAGATGACCGGTTTGAAGATATTCAGGAATATCAATTCCAACAAAAACGGAAACTAGCACTGACTAGTAAAAACATTTAACTACTTGTCGGATTATCCTCAATCATGCCAACAGACAAAATTCCTTTGATCATCAGGCTAGAAATCCGATGACGGGAGCCCGGCGTAACTTTCTTACCTGAAATAGCTTGACAGAGTAAGTCAAACGAAAATAGGGATACCATGACAAAACGAGTTCAAAAAGTCAAATGGCAGAAAAGAGGAAACGATAATTACTTATAAACAAGAAAGCCAGCAAATGCTGGCTTTCTTGTTTAATACTATCTAATGATACGCAATCTTGCCTCTAGCAAATTTTCAAACGATTGAAGATCTAATGAAACACTGGGTTCTAGTTTTTACACCGGTCTTCGGTCATCGGTCTTGGGTTTAGAAAAGCAAAGAAAACTAAGGTTAGAAGCATCATGTCTTATATTCATGTTATTCAAATTTGACTTAGATCACTCCAAGCTCTTTTCCAACTTCAATAAATGCAGCTATTGCTTGATCAAGATGCGCTTGCTCATGCCCTGCTGAGATCTGGACACGGATTCTCGCTTGACCTTTTGGTACTACAGGATAATAAAAGCCGATAACATAGATTCCTTTTTCCAGAAGCTTTTCAGCCATTTTTTGAGAAAGAACTGCATCATACAACATTACCGGTACAATCGGGTGTGTTCCAGGCTTAATATCAAAACCCGCTGCATTCATTTTTTCTCTGAAGTAGGTGGTATTAGACTCCAACCTATCCCTAAGCTCAGTGGTCTCGGAAAGTAAATCTAATACAGCTATCGAAGCACCTGTAATGGAAGGAGCTAAGGTGTTTGAAAATAAATATGGTCTAGAACGTTGACGAAGCAGTGCAACAATCTCTTTTCTTCCTGAAGTAAATCCACCAGAAGCACCACCAAGGGCTTTTCCTAACGTCCCGGTGATAATATCCAGCTTACCCATCACTCCACAATGCTCATGAACTCCTCTTCCGGTCTTTCCCATAAATCCTGTAGAATGACATTCATCAGACATCACCAAAGCTCCATATTTCTCAGCCAAAGCCACTATTTTATCCAATTGAGCGATTGTGCCATCCATCGAGAACACACCGTCGGTTACGATCATCATTTCCTTTGCGCCAGCTGCCTTCGCATCCTTAAGCTGCTTTTCCAAATCGTCCATATTGTTATGCTCAAAGCGGTATCGCATGGCTTTGCAAAGGCGAACTCCATCGATGATTGAAGCGTGGTTGAGTGCATCAGAGATAATCGCATCTTCTGGTCCTAGTATTGGTTCGAAAACTCCGCCATTAGCATCAAATGCTGCGGCATAAAGAATGGTATCTTCTGTACCCAAGAATTCGGAAATCTTCCTTTCAAGCTCTTTATGTATGTCTTGCGTGCCGCAAATAAATCGAACCGAGGATAAACCAAACCCATGCGAGTCAATTGCAGCTTTTGCAGCCTCTACCACCTTCGGGTGAGAAGAAAGCCCCAAGTAATTATTGGCACAGAAATTCAATACTTTTTTGCCTCCGGCAATGGTAATCTCTGCGTCTTGGGGGGAGGTGATAATCCGCTCGTTTTTAAACAAACCAGCAGCTTCTATTTCTTTTAACTCTTTCTCTAATTTGGGCTTTAATGAATCGTACATGAAATTTTGGTCTAGTATTAATACTGAAAATAGGATTTCCATTTGTCAAAAACCCCATGAAAAGAACTGTTTTTTCTTACTTTTGCGCTAGCAAACCCAAATATAAACAAAAACCCAAAGCAGTTCTTTGGGGAGTTTTTAAACCTTCTTCATGGAAAAAATTTTAGTCATCGGAGCCGCTGGTCAATTAGGGTCCGAATTAACCAGATCGCTCTCTGAAAGCTTTGGATCTGAATCTGTTATCGCTACCGATTTGCAAGAATTTGCCAGAGTTAAATTTGATTATTGCCGATTTGAAGTCTTGGATGTGATGAACAAGGAAGGCCTCAGAGATTTGGTGAAAAATGAAAAAGTAACCCAGATCTATCATTTGGCTGCTGTGCTTTCTGCTACTGGGGAGAAAAACCCGATGTTTGCATGGCATCTGAATATGGAAAGTTTACTCCACGTTTTGGAGTTGGCGAAGGAGTTCAAACTGGATAAAGTCTATTGGCCATCTTCGATTGCCGTTTTCGGGCCCAATACGCCAAAAATTAATACCCCGCAATACTGTGTCAAAGAACCGAACACAGTCTATGGAATCAGCAAGCAAGCTGGAGAGCGCTGGTGCGAATACTATTTCCAAAAATATAATGTTGATGTGAGAAGTCTTCGATATCCAGGATTGATTGGGTACAAATCACTTCCGGGGGGTGGAACTACCGACTATGCTGTTGACATCTATCATAAAGCAATCGCAGGGGAAAATTTTAACTGCTTTCTAAAATCAGATACTGTGCTTCCGATGATGTACATGCCTGATGCAATCAAGGCTACTTTGGACTTGATGAATGCTCCTAGGGAATCGGTAAAAATCCGCTCAAGCTATAATCTCTCGGGAATGAGCTTTTCTCCAAAAGAGATCTTCGAAAGCATCAAAAAACATGTTCCGGGATTTGAGATTAAATATAATCTTGACTTCCGTCAGGCCATAGCAGATTCTTGGCCGGACAGTATTGATGACAGCTGTGCAAGAAAGGATTGGGGGTGGAAACCGGACTTCAGCCTAGAGGAAATGACAAAGGATATCTTGGAAAACCTCCCGAATTATAAATTCTAATTTGATTCTAAATCCTGCCTTTAAGCAGGATTTTTTTTACCCCTTTCGACCAAGTAGCCATTACTTTTCACCTTTAAGCTAGATGCATTTTCAAAAGCTTGATTATTTGATTATTTTGAAGCCAATCTAGCTTTTAGTATGAATCGAAATCGAATTGCCGTATTTCTTTCGCTTTGCATCGGAATTACCGTATTTCTATTTTTCTGGAATAGAACTCCTGAGATTGATTTCAGCACCCAAGTCAAACCAATTTTAAATAAGCATTGCATAACCTGTCATGGGGGCGTTAAAAAAAACGCAGGCTTTTCTCTGCTTTTTGAAGAAGAAGCTTTGGCTGCAACCAAATCAGGTCATCCAGCTATTATCCCCGGAGATCCCAATGGGAGTGAATTGATCAAGCGCTTGACAGAATCTGATCCTGAACTCCGAATGCCTTATCAAAAGCCCCCGCTCTCGGATGAAGAAATAACGATTTTGAAGGATTGGATAAGCCAAGGCGCAAAATGGGGAGAGCATTGGGCATATGCTTCAGTAGAAAAGCCAGCGATACCTGACACAAAGCAAAAAGCTTCATTATCGCCCTTATCAACTGAAACCCTACTCTCAACAATAGATTATTATGTCGGTGAAAAATTAATAGAACTTCAATTAAACTTTTCATCTGAAGCAGCCCCAAAAAAGTTGCTTCGGAGAGTGGCTCTAGATCTTACTGGCCTTCCCCCAAGCGACTCTATAGCCAATGCCTTTGAATCCGGACAGTTGACTTATGAGCAAGCTGTGGATGAATTGTTGGAATCTCCCGCCTATGGTGAAAAATGGGCAAGTTGGTGGCTTGACCTAGCGCGCTATGCTGACACCAAGGGCTATGAGAGAGACGTAAGCAGGACCATGTGGCCTTACCGTGATTGGGTGATCAGAGCATTCAATGTTGACAAACCTTTTGACGAGTTCACTATTGAGCAGTTGGCGGGTGATCTCTTGCCTAATTCAAGCATCGAACAACTTACGGCAACCGCCTTTCATCGGAATACCATGAACAATGACGAAGGTGGCACCAATGATGAAGAATATCGTGTAGCGGCTGTATTGGATCGAGTAAGTACCACTTTTGAGGTTTGGCAAAGTACCACCATGGCCTGCGTCCAATGCCACAGTCATCCCTATGATCCCATCCGTCATGAGGAATTCTATCAATCCACTGCTTTCTTCAATAATAGCAGGGACGAAGACACGCATGATGAGGAACCAAAGTTAAGGTTCTACGAGCCGGAAGATCAGGCGAAGTTAGGAGAATTGGTGAGCTGGGTGAATGAGCAGGCCGGGCAAAAGGCAGCAAAAACCGCTAAAAACTTTCTCACTTTTCAAGAACCGAAATATGCGGCACATATCGCTCAAGATTTTTATAATTCGGAGCTAATCGACACCAAATGGCTTGGAATGCAAGGCGATGGAACCTGCTTCCTCAAGGATATTGATACTAAAGGCGCTGACCAGCTACTGATGAATTATTGGTCTGAT
>JBBQDY010000280.1:0-4704 GCA_038320155.1 Cytophagales bacterium | reverse complement strand
TCCTCCACAATCATTTTACTCGAATTGCCATGTCCACCCGAGTCGATCATAGCTGATTCTACCATCAGGAAAAATGGAGACTTCGTTTTTCCCAGAAATTCAAAAGCGGCTGAAGTTGTCTTTCTCAAATAATCACCACGTCCATTGATTACGCTTGGAAGCGATTCCTCAGCAGCGAAGTAAGTGATTTTAGAAGCCTCGTTGGATGGTATAGCTGACCAATTGTCCACCATGGAAAATCCATTTTCAATCAATTCCTTAGAAAGGTCAGTTGCGGATCTTTTTAAATCCGATTTACCTCCACCTGCAAAAAAGTCTAGCTCGCTTTTCGGGAGAAAGTCCACGATTGATTTGACGTCATCTCGCTCAGATACATGTGCAAAAAAAGCCGCTGGTGTTGCGCCTGACAGTTTATCTGTGGTAATAATCCCGGATTTAAATCCATAATCATTCAAGATGGTCGGAAGGTTTTCAGCAAATTCTCCACTTGGAAGCATCCCGATAAATCGATTATTGGTTTTTTGCCCGGTTGCAAATGCTGTGGCACCTGCGGCAGAATCAGTTGTAAAATCGTCTGCTGCCTGAGTTTTGACCAAGCCCATATTTTTGAGCTGTGTCAGGTTCAGCTCATTTCCATTCACAAACATGCCCGAAGCCAACTGAGCCAGTCCATTTCCATCACCGATCATCAGGATAAGCTGCTTTACCGGAATTTCTGCCCCGTCATTTTCGAAAGTTGGTACATATATAGTATGTCTAATCTCTCCAGTGTACACTAAAGCAGGTAATTTGATCAGATACTGATACGCTTGATGCGGCATGTCGGTATTGATATAGTCCACTCCCATTTCGCTTAAGGCTTTCCAAGCCGTCTTCGAGTCCGGCGTAGCCCAAAATCGGATTGGCTTTCCAAAACCATGGACTTTCTCTATTTGTGCTAAGGCTTTTTGCCGCTCAGCTTCAACCATTCTTCCTTTTCCATTCCAAGCAGAAATACTTCGAAAACTGTAGCTGACTAAAGCAATTTTTTCCCACGGAAGCTCATCATTCAAATCAACCTTCTGATAATCGAAAAAGATATAGTCAGGATAATCAAGGTAAGATTTCACTTCTGGCTGATTTCCGGAGATGACGATTTTCACCCCTTTTGGATTTTCGGTAGTTGCTAAAAGATCCTGATAGGGTTCCAAGTGGGTAATTAATAAAGCCAGCGTAGGGAGAGCTGCTGTTTTCAGATCAATCAATAATTGAAATTCAGGATTTTCGCCAGCATTCATTTCTTTGGCTTTCCGGATCGGATCGAGGTAAAGTGCCTGAAGCGTATTTTCGGACTTGATACTTTGACGCTCATGCGCCACCATCAATTGATTATTTTCCAAAATCACATCCACCTCAATCGATTGACAAGGCACGCTGTAAGCTTCCCAAAACGGCACATTTCGGAGGTAATCATTATGTGAGTGAAGCTTAAAATCGGAGCTTTCTTGTGCAAAAAGGCAGATTGGCAGAAAAATGAGCAGGCTTAAAATTGATTTCTTCATTTTCGAAATTAAAGGGATTACTGCAAGATATACCATCTCGAGCATCCTCAGACTAAGATTTAATAAAAGCATAACCTGAGAATGATCTCTTGGAAATGAATCAATGCTGATTCAAATCTTAACAATTCCTTGAACTGGAAAAAAGCTTTTTGAGGCAACAAAAGAAGACCTTTAGTAGGTGAATTTTACTCCTCAAAAAATGACTAAAAAACTCCTTCTATGGATTCCGGTGTTAATCGGATTTCTTATTTCTGTGAATTTTATTCAAAAAGCTCCTGTCAAACTGAATGAGATTCAAGTGATCGGAAGCCACAACAGCTATAAAATCGCGATCGAAAAAGAGATTTTGGATTACTTGCGAAATATGAATCCCAAAATCGCCGATGAGCTCGAATATGAGCATCGTCCACTTTCTGAGCAATTGGATTTAGGATTGCGAAACCTTGAATTGGATGTAAATCATGATCCTGAAGGCGGAAGGTATGCACAGCCAAAAGGCTTGGCTATCGTGAAATCCAAAGGAGTCACACCACTTCCCTATGATGTGGAAAATAAACTTCAAGAGCCTGGATTAAAGCTTTTCCATGCCCAAGACATCGACTTTCGAAGTCATCATTTACTTTTCAAAGATGCCCTAAGCGAACTGCTTACCTGGAGCAATGCCCATCCGGATCACATGCCGATCTTCATTTTGATCAATGCAAAGGACAGCCCGATTCCAGGAATGCTTGCTCCGCTCCCATTTACAGCTACAGCTTTGGACAGCATTGATATGGAGATTCGTTCGGTTCTGCCTTTGGAAAAGCTGATTACGCCCGAGCTGGTAATGGGCGAAAATAAGTCGCTGGAGGAAGCTATTCTTGTTAAAGGCTGGCCGGATTTGGAAAAAGTAAAAGGTCGATTCTTGTTTGTTTTGGATGAAAATGAAGTGAAGACCAATCGCTACCTAGAGAAGCATCCCAATCTGAAAGGTGCCAGCCTATTTGTCAATGTTTCGGAAGGCAATCCAAACGCTGGGTTTATGGTCATCAATGACCCAATTGGAAGTTTTGAAAAGATTCAAGATCTGGTGGCTAAAGGCTATATGATTCGAACTCGAGCAGATTCTGGTACGAAGCAGGCGAGATCTAACGATTACAGCCAGTTTGAAAAGGCAAAAGCCTCTGGTGCGCAAGTGATCTCAACAGATTATTATTACCCTTCCCAACTTTTCGAATCGACCTATCAGGTCAGGTTCGAGAATGGAAAATTTGAACGAATCAAGTAACAACCAACGCAAATTTATACTGCCTAACCAAGCTGTTTTTTCATTTTTAAGAATCTGAAATATGTGTATCCATAATTGCAACAGTAACTCTATTTGCTTCGCTTTTTGGGACGGAAGACCCCTACCCGAAATGCAGGCGGAGAAGACGGTAGACCTAAACGCCCAATTATTGATTTTACATCTATTATATCTTGGTGGTATCTGACTAGTGTTAATAAAGCAGGTAATTATAATATGAAACATTGTACATCGAAATCACTGATTCCCATATTTTTCTTAGGTCTAGGACTTTTGGAAGGACAAACTGTTCTCGGGCAAAATCTCCGCACGGATAAAGTCGCTTTCCTTGCAGATATTCATTTACAAGACGTGTATGGAAACTTTGAATCGGATGATTTTAAAGGCATTCTTTTGCCGAAAACTGGTCGTTATGCTACCATTCGAACCATGGAAGCTCAACTCAATTCAACCAGACTTTATAATGAAAACTATTTTGCGCTTTATGCCGCACTGGATGAGTTGGTAAAAAAGGAGATCAAACTAGTAGTCCTACCCGGAGACTTTACCGATGATGGCCAACCGATGAATGTGAGTAAACTCAGACAGATTTTGGATGACTATGAAAAGCGCCATCAAATGCGTTTTTTTATTACCACAGGTAATCACGATCCAGTTAGTCCATTCCAAAGTCCAGGTGGGAAAAGTGATTTTATGGGTGAAAACGGAAATGCCCAAGCGATCAGTTCGGAAAATATCGCAAACAAAAATCTTAAAGGCGAACTGGCTATTTCCCCTCAAATCGCTCATTGGGGTTATGCCGAAATAATCCATGAGTTGCAGGATTTCGGGTTTTATCCTTCAGAAAAGGATTTGTTTTGGACACATCCATTTATAAAACTGGACTATGAAAGTTATTCTTTTGCCAAAGTCAGCGAAGTTGCTGAATTGGATTATCGAACTTTTCCAATTGACGATGGTAAATTATTTATACCGGATGCCAGTTATCTGGTCGAACCAGTGGAAGGACTTTGGTTGCTGGCGATTGATGGAAATGTCTATTTGCCCAACTCAAGATCTGGATATTATACTAGTTCAAGCGTTGGATTTAATCTCACGCATGCACAAAAAAACCACCAGTTGGACTGGATCGAGAAAGTCGCAGCTGAAGCCAAGCGATTGAATAAAACTTTGATTTCCTTTAGCCATTACCCATTAGTAGATTTCAATGATGGGGCTAGTGAAGAATTGAAAGCACTTTTTGGTCCTTCTAAATTTCAGCTAAATCGAGTCCCTACCTCAGAAACCTCGAAAACATATCTCGATGCAGGTTTGAGTGTCCATTTTGCAGGGCATATGCACAGTAACGATACCGGTGTATTTGAGGATTCATTGGGAAACAGACTCGTGAATATCCAAGTTCCTTCGCTTGCAGCCTTTCCCCCAGCTTATAAAATGCTAAGTTTTCCTTCGGAAGATCTGATCCAAATCGAAACAGAAATCCTAGACTCAGTTCCGAGATTGGATGAGTTTTTCGACCTGTACCAAATGGAATGGAATAAAGCCAAGGCTGATCTAGGCGAGAGTTGGAATCAAGAGATTTTGGCTTCCAAAAGCTATTTAGAATACACAGAATTTCATTTAGATGAACTGATTCGGCTACGATTTTTGAAAGCTGACTGGCCTGAGCCGATCAAATCCAAACTTCTGAATTGGAATCTTCAAGACTTGACCTATTGGGCGGGTTTGGTTAGCGATGAAGAATCAGATCAATTTTTGAGCGAATCAGTGCTCGATTTCACGCAAATACAAGTGATTCAAGAGCGCTTTGAATTGGATCAAAAGACTTGGGATTTTCTTAGCGAAGTGCCCGGACAAACTATACTAAGCGATTTTTAC
>JBBQDY010000279.1:0-4713 GCA_038320155.1 Cytophagales bacterium | reverse complement strand
CCCTTCAAATTCATCCGAAGCTAATGTGATGATGTGAGGCTCCAAGTCAGAAACCTGAAATTGATACGCCTCTTTTTTAGTTTCAGTACAGGCAAAAAGTACTGCTGGAATTGCCAAAAAAGCCAAGGATTTAAAATTCATAATTAGAGGGTTTGGCTATAAAAATAAAATAAATGTAATGATTCTGCTTTAAGTCACCTCATCATTTAAAAAAAATGAAACACCTGCAGAAAATATGATAATATCTCGCCTTCCCAATCGGTTGTTATCCCAATAACTATAGCTCCTAATCTTTCATATTCGCACTATTCACCTACGTTCGTTTATCCAAAAATTCCAATTCCAAAAAAGCAATCCATTTCCAAGGGGGATTTTGATCCGAGAAAATCAGAAATTCATTATCAGTCCGAAATCCGACATCAAAAATCAGTCTCATTTCTCTCAATCCCTTTTTTACCTCTTACTCGCTTTTCCTCCACCACCAAAAAGAATCCCTGCCCCGATTACAAATCCGAAATCATACCAGCCTCCGGAGTTATTGACTGCATACATTGCAATGTCGTCAAAGAAAACAGAGAGCACAAAGCTGATCGGAGCAATCACCCCATGCCAGAGGCCAAAGAAAAAACCAGCAGGTTCGGCAGTCACACAGTTCTCGATAGTTGAGACTTCAGCACAAGCAGAAAATAAAAGTGAGATGGCTAGGATGGCTAATGATGTCTTTAATGCCTTTGTCATAGTAATTGGGTTTGATGAATAGATGAATTTAAGAACTTTTGGAGGCAAACTGCTTCATGTCCAAATTGAAGCAATCTTGATTTATTAGCTATAATAATTTTAAAATACTTTGATCGAACTTTGAATTTCCCCAAATTCTAAAGTCAAAAAATCCAAATTCGCTAACCTCTACATTTTTACTTATGGGAAATCAATCAAACACCAACCAACGCCGAGAATTTTTAAAGAAAGGGATAGCAGTTTCAGCCGGAGTAGCGGGAATAGGATCCTTGGCTCAAACTGTGAATGCAACTCCTTTATTAGCCAGTGAAGACATTATGTTTATTGGTCCACGAAAGGGATATACACCTCAGATCGGAGGATTGGTCTCTATGATGGCCTATATGCGTCAGACGATCGTCTTTACCGTGAAGGATCTTAACGTAGAAGACTTGGACTACCTTTTTGATGAGAATGCCAATTCCATTGGCGCGATGATCATGCATTTAGGCGCAACTGATAAGTTTTATCAAATCAACACCTTTGAAGGTCGAGAAAAATTTTCTCCCGAAGAGGATGCTGTTTGGGGTGCTGCCATGCGATTGGGTGACGAGGGTAGAGAAAAGCTAAAAGGTAAGACAGCAGATTATTACTTAAAAATGATTGGAGATGTCAGGGCCGAAACACTCGAAAAACTCAAAGAAAAGGACGATAATTGGCTGATGAAAATTGATCCCGCTTGGTCCACACCAGGGAATGACGTAAATACCTATTGGAAATGGTTTCATGTGATGGAACATGAATCCAATCACGGTGGTCAAATGCGGATCATCCGAGATCGTGCCCCTTCAAAAAAATAAGCTATATATAATGAAACTCAAATTATTCTTTCTCCTGATCCTCTTTTCTGGATATCAGAAGATTTCCTCTGCCCAAGAAGTACTCAAAGTCGGAGTGGCTGGGCTGACTCATGGGCATGTAGGTTGGATTTTGGAAGCGAATAAGCGCGCAGATCTGGAAATCGTAGGCATTGCAGAGCCCAACCGAGCCCTTGCCGAACGGCTCACCAAAAAATATGGCATGCCCATGGAGTTGGTTTTTGATTCGCTGGAAGAGATGCTGGCGGTTACCAAACCTGAGGCCGTCACTGCTTTTGGAAATATTTTCGATCACCTGGCTGTCGTCGAAGCTTGTGCTCCAAAAGGAATACATGTGATGGTGGAAAAACCACTGGCTGTTAATATGGAGCATGCCTTGAAAATGGCGGAATTAGCTACAACACACAACATTCATCTGTTGACCAACTACGAGACAACTTGGTACCCTTCCGTTGAAAAAGCTGGTGAAATACTTGAATCTGGAAGAATTGGCGAAATGCGCAAACTCATAATTCGCGATGGACATCGGGGGCCAAAGAAAATCGGAGTTAATGGGGAGTTTCTGGAATGGCTGACTGATCCGATTCTAAATGGCGGAGGAGCAATTATAGACTTTGGATGCTATGGAGCCAATCTCGCCACTTGGCTTAATGCAGGCGAAAAACCTACTTCTGTCACGGCTGTAGCCCAGCAATTCCAACCTGAAAACAACCCAAAAGTTGAGGATGATGCAACGATTATTTTGACTTATGCCGAATCTCAGGCGATCCTCGAACCTTCTTGGAACTGGCCAATTGGAAGAAAAGATATGGAAATCTACGGCTTGACGGGAGCAATCTATGCTGACAATGGCAAGGATCTTCGGGTCCGAATGGCTCAAGGATATGATGGATTTGAAGAGGAAAAATCTAGAATAGAAAAAAGGGATGCACCTTTCGATGATCCCTTTTCATTTTTGATTGCTGTGATTCGTGGCGAAATCGAACTTGAACCCTATGACTTGAGTTCGCTCGAAAACAATATGATCGTAGTTGAAATCCTCGAAGCGGCTATAAAAAGCGCCAAAGAAGGGAAAACCATCTATTTGAAAGAGCAGTAAACCATTACTCTTGGCTTTCAGCTCGGAGTGCAACTGTCTTCGCTATCTTATTTTTGACAGGAGAAAGAGAATTGAGATATAGATAAATCGCTCGAATATCTACCTCATCCATCATCGCAAAACTAGACCAAGGCATTGGCGTGCCTTTATGAATCAAACCTCCTTTGAGCCGCTTCACAAATGCCTCTTCTGTCCAAGTGGCCAAGAGACCGGTTTCTGGGTCTGGAGTTAGATTCGGTGAAATAAACGTGCCTAGTACTTCCTCAAAGGCTAATCCCCCTGAGAATTTTGGTCCCGTAAATTCTCCGGTTTTCAGGTCTCTTGGTGAATGACATCCTGCACAATTCGCTACGGAATTAGCCAAATAATCGCCATAAATAACTGAAACTTCCTGTTTCAATTCCTTTGCAGGTGTAACGGAAGGTTTTATCGGCTTGATCAATCCTGCCGTCAAAACAGCCTTTCCGAGGAAGTTGTACTCAGTAGGCTCAATTTTTTTTCTAACTGGTGGTTGTGATCTTAGAAAAGAAATAATAGCATTGAGATCGTATTCGGTCATATTTTCAAATGGCATAAATGGAAATAGCACCCGACCATCATGACCTACTCCATAGCGCATCACCCGAGCTACCTCTGCATCCGTCAGTGCCCCAATACCTGTATCTGGGTCTGGAGTGAGATTTCTTGCTCTAAAAACTCCCGGATCAATAATTATTTCTGATCCCCCAGCCAGTGCCACGAATTCTCCTCTTTCCAACGCTTCGTAATCACTGGGATCAATATGGCAGGTAGCGCAGTGGGCGGGACCGTACACCAAGTATTTTCCCCTGGCTAGAACTGTTGAATCGGAACTGATTGCTACCTCTGGGTAGGGAGCTTCATAGGTTTGGTTCCATTTCAAGGATACAAAAGCAAAAAGGCCGATCGAAATCAAAGCGATGCCTGCGACAAGAAACCCAAAGATTTTTAATGATTTTTTCATAGCGATGGTTAGTAAAAATTTTAACTAATTGGAATAAAAACTGCTTGAATAATCGGTCAGCGAACGTCGATTATTTAAAAATGCGGCAACTAAAAAACTGTTGGAATAGTATAAATCGATATTAATATAGGAACAAATTTTTAATGAATAATTGTACCAGTTTAGGTTTTTATTCAAATCAATGGTTTAACCATCAGTAGATTGTAAAAATGTCACAGAAAAATTAGTCACTAACCCAATAATCCAAAAAATGCAGATTTGATTTTAAATCACCACCCGCTTTCCAGTCTTCGCAGATTCCAAAATTGCCTCCACTATTCTAATATCACGAAGCCCCTCTTCTCCGGGAACTGGCATTGGCTTTTTGGCCATGATCGCCAATGCATCCTGATCCATTTGATTGGCTTGCTGCCAAGGTACCTCGTAAGGGAAGTTGATTTCGCCAAGCGGACTAGTCCCTTTATTTCCAGCATAAGAAGAAAAAGGCGCCATCGCTATCTTTCCTTTTTCACAGTTGATATCCAAGAAATTCATCTGCTCTGCAAATGAAGTCTTGATCGTGGCGATGACTCCACCCGGAAACTCCAATTCGGCAGTCACATTATCGGCCAAACCGTTTTTGTAAATTTCCGGCCGATCTGTCCAAGCCTTAGCCGAGCGAACAGCAATTGGCTCCATTCCTGAACCTAATCGGGCCCCTTGAATCGCATAGACGCCCATGTCATAAATAACTCCTCCACCCATTTCTGCTTTCTGCTTCCAATGATCTGTGCGATTCTCCCGATAGCCTGCAGCGCAGTCCAAATTCTTTACGCTGCCCAGTAGATTTTCCCTGACAATTTTTTGATAAGCCTGAGTATTTGGTTCATGTTGACAACGATACCCAATCGAAAGTGCGACTCCAGCTTGCTCACACGCATCAATCATAGTTTGGCATTCTTTGGCTGTAGTTGCCATTGGCTTTTCACACCAAACTTGCTTACCTGTTTTCGCAGCTCGCACTACATATTCCATATGCATTGAAGGTGGCAATACGA
>JBBQDY010000278.1:0-4715 GCA_038320155.1 Cytophagales bacterium | reverse complement strand
CCTAGCCCAGTCAACTTATCTCCCCAATATTCCTCAACTACAATTTTCCCATCTTTTAGAATAATGAAAGCTCGAGTATCCTGCCTGGGTAGCCAAGCTAATAGTTCGTCAAGCTTCACCGCATCCCAACCTAATTCACTGACCGTTTGACTCTCCCAGTCTGAAGATCCATTTGGAGGAAAGTATAGATTTTGACTTTCAGGTTTTTGCGATTCTGAACATGAAAAAACTAAAAATACCCAACCGAAAATTCCAACAATCTTTAATTTTTGAAATACTTGGCTTGTTAAGCCTTTTCGATTGGGCCTTTTCATATTACTTTCGAAGGGTATCTTGGATGAATTTCTTTAAATCCTCTCGAAAGAGTTTCGCAGAAGGAAGATCTGTATACATCATGTGTCCAGCTTCATAATAGGTCATAATGATCCGATCACTAGCGGACTTAGGGATATTCAAATGAGCGATAGAATGCTCCACTCCGTAAAACACCGTAGCCAAATCATAGTATCCGTTCATGATCAGAATCTTCACATTCGGATCTTTGGATAGCGCATTTTCCATATCGGGCAGGGTCGTTACCGAAGCATCAGCTCCCCAGGAGTCGGTTCCCTTGTGTTTCCAATCCCATTTGAAACCTTCTTTGGAATACGCTGAAGTTGAATAATTCAAATCCTTACTCACATTCAATGCTCCATGAAAATAATCTAGGAAGCCCATGGTATAAGCGGGTGAAATGGCATCACTTTGTGGATCAGTAAAGGAATCCATTGACATCGGATCCTTATTGATTCCAGAATATCTCGAGTCGAGTCGCCCCACCGTTTTCCCTTCTTTAC
This sequence comes from Cytophagales bacterium, assembly GCA_038320155.1. GTDB lineage: Bacteria > Bacteroidota > Bacteroidia > Cytophagales > Cyclobacteriaceae > Algoriphagus. The sequence goes on along the minus strand of JBBQDY010000278.1, from coordinate 3,879 downwards.
GAAGCAATTCCTGAAAATACTCCCCTGCCATCAATTTCAAATCAGCTCTTTCCCAAATTTCGGAAGAGACCCCTGTATATTCCTGAAGTTTACCAGCAATTCGAGTACGCTCTGCTGTGGTAAGCGTATTACCCTTGAAAAGTGCTGGCATGTATTCATTCTCCGTAAACTCACTAACTTCCTGTACAAAAGATGGCAGATCCTTTCCCTTGTTTGCGACTTTATCATAATACCAAGATGTTGCAGCCATCGTAGGCAAATAGGCCACGTAAGACATGTCCTCATTAGGAGCAAAGAATAAAGTCCGAAGATCAAATACCGCAGAGACCATGATCACGCCATTCAATGCGTAGCCATTTCCCAACAAATAATTCATCACACCAGCATTTCTGAAGGTTCCGTAACTTTCGCCAAGAATATATTTGGGAGAGTTAAGGCGATTGTGCTCCTTCAAAAACTGCATAATAAATAAGCTGACGCTGCGAATATCCTGGTCCACTCCCCAGAAATCTTTGCCTGTTGATTCACCGATTGGAACACTAAGTCCAGTTCCCACCGGATCCATCATGACCACATCGGCTACATCCAAAATTGAAAATTCATTGTTCACCAATTCATATGGCGCAGGTTGATTGTAGTTGGGATCATCCACTACGATTCGCTTTGGCCCCATGATTCCCATATGTAGCCAGTAAGAGGAAGACCCGGGCCCACCATTATAAGCAAAGATTATCGGTCGGTTTTTCTCTGGATTTTCTTTGAAATAGGCAGTAAATCCAAATAACGCAATCGGCTTATTATTCTCGTCTTTCAACTCCATGGTTCCTGCTTTTGCATTCAGGTTGATTGTTTTGCCATCAATCGTTACTGAATGTTTGGACTCAAAGACTTGAGCTTTTGGATCAGCCTCCTTGATAGCGGCTTCTTTTTGCTGCGCAAAGCATAAATTGATCGTAAGGAAAGCGACAATTAAAAATTTGAATTTCATGATAAATTAGATTTAGAAATAAGAAAAGGCTTTAAAATAGAGAGTAGTTAAAGACTAACATTCTCCCTATTGTTTAAATATTTTCCCCTCTTTCATGACAAAAACAACATTTTTCATCACCGAAATATCTGTCAAAGGATCTCCGCTTACCGCCACGATATCGGCAATTTTCCCCGGTTCAACCTGACCAAGTTTGTCTTCAATCCCCATAAATACAGCGTTACGATATGTCGCAGATTGTAATACTTCGGAATTAGGCATTCCGGCCTCACTCATGTACACAAATTCCCGATAATTATCACCGTGTGGATAGACTCCAGCATCGGTTCCAAAAGCAATCTTCACCCCACTTTTGTATGCCTTTGCGAAGGTATCTTGAATTTGGGCTCCGATTCTTCTTGCCTTCTCCGCAACCACTTCAGGATAATAACCCGGCACTTCGGCCAGCTGAGCCGCAGTCATTCCGGCGGTGATCGTTGGCACCAGATAAGTCCCTTTTTCTTTCATCAACTTCATAGTAGCCTCACTCATCAACGTGCCATGCTCAATCGAATGAACTCCTGCCAAAACCGCACGCTGCATTCCCTCGTCACCATGCGCATGAGCTGCGACATGCATCCCAAAATCCTTAGCCGTCCGAACTACCGCATCCAATTCGTCCTGTTGGAATTGGGGAGCCGATCCATCCCGAGCTACAGAGAGTACGCCACCAGTTGCGGTCACTTTGATCACATCGGATCCATATTTAACTGCTTGTCTCACCGCTTTGCGAGCTTCAAAAGGGCCATTAATTACCCCTTGATCTGGCCCTGGATCACCCATCAGATCCCTTCGAACTCCATTGGTAGGGTCGGCATGACCACCGGTAGGAGCAATTGACTTTCCTGCAGTATAGATCCGTGGTCCCACTACACTACCTGCTGCAATAGCATTTCTCAAAGCAATATTTACTCCTGATCCACCTAGATCCCTAACCGTAGTGAATCCTGCCATTAGTGTTTTTTCTGCGAAAGCCAATGACTTGAATGCTACATCTGCTTCATTGTCTCTGAATCCGTCTACATAACGGGTCGGACTAGTTTCCCCCTCGATATGGACGTGCATGTCCATTAAGCCTGGCATTACCGTAGCATTTTTTAGATCGATGGCTTCGTCGTTTATTCCTGGATTTTGATAACCAGAACTGACGGAAAGGATTTGCTTTCCTTCAACCACGATCGTCTGCTCTGTGAGCATTTTGCCGGATTTGGCATCAAATAATTTTCCGGCGTGGATATAAGTTTTTTGGGCAAAGACACCGAATGAAAGTAACAAGGCTGTACCTGTAAGTAATAATTTTCTCATCTAAATCGAGTTTGATTGGTCAAGCTGGAAGTTAACCATTTTGTATAAAATCAAAGCAACCGTTCCTCCGGCTTGAGCTGATAGCATCGCTCATGAAGCTGAAAACCCAGTTTTTGATAAAAACCTTCGGCATCTTCTGCCGAAAACAAAAACAGTCTTGCCTCTAACCCTGACTCTCGGGTTTCTTTCAATAGACCTCTTCCAATTCCCTGATTTTGAAAATCTCGAATTACAGCTAGATCGGCGACAAAGGTGCGATAGCTGAAATCGGTAAGTCCGCGAAGTATTCCAACTAGCTGACCTTGATGCCGGGCTGTAATTAAAAGATTGGAATTGATTAACATCCGATTCAAAAGATCAGGATTGTCCATTGGCCGGCGATTAGCCAACCCGGATTTTTCTAAAACCTCAATATATTCATTGAGCCTTATATCCTTTTCTATCTGAAAATTAATCATCAAGTTTATCTAAATAAAAATCTATGACTAGAGGGGCAGGCTTTTCAATGGATTCCAACAATCGATTGAAAGACAATCATAAATTGGGAAAAATCAGGGAAAACGCAACGTATTCTGGAGGCAAAAATGACCCCAATTATCGGAGCAATGCGGATTCCGAATCATTAAATGAAGCAATAGCCCATAGATTCAAACGGAAAAAAGAATTGAAACGCATAACTTGGATATCGGTAGTCGGGCTTGCACTGGTAGTTCTGGCTTTCTTATTTTTCTTCTTTTAATCAGCTCAGTACGTCCTGAAGATCTTCTCGCTTTTTGAACTGAGCCTTTACAAATTTGCAAAGCGGTTTCACTTTAATCCCCTCCTTTCTTACATAGTCCACAAGGTGCTCTAAAAGTTTCTGCCCAATCCCTTGCCCTCGGAGACTTTCCTTAACTTCTGTATGTTCGATAATCATCATTTCAGGTTCAGCCATCACATAGACCATTTCAGCAATTCGCTTTTTGTCTTCTACTATAAAAAAAGATCCCTTTTTCTCATCAAATTCATGTTGTATCTGAGGTGTTTCCATATTTTCAGCTTTTAGTTCTTCCATTAACTAGTTTGTCATAATCGGAGTCAATAGGCTCCCATAGTTCTATACTGTGTCCGTCTGGATCTAGGATGTGGACAAATTTTACCATATCAATATGATGCTATTTCATCAAGAATCTGCACTCCTTCAGCCCTAAGGATTTCAACCAATTTCCCTAGATTTTCCACACGATAATTGATCATGAACTTCTTTTCAGAAGGCTTGAAGTACTCCATCTTTGAGTCCATTGGGGACCACTGCGTGAAGCCTTTTTCCTCAGGATTTGTAGCTGATTTCCATTCGAACGTGGTGCCGTACTGGTCAGTATTTAATCCTAAATGCTCCTGGTACCATTATTTACTTTTGGTAGGGTCTTCCACTTTGAAAAAAATCCCACCTAATCCTGTGGCTCGTCTTTTCATGAAGGAATATAGGGATTCTACTAATAAATGGATTAAGTCTCCTTGCCTTTAACTACCAAAAACCAATCTCCTTCCAATTTCAAGTATCCATA
>JBBQDY010000277.1:0-4744 GCA_038320155.1 Cytophagales bacterium | reverse complement strand
ATGTTCAAGATGGCTCATTCCTGCAGGCTTTTATGGATACTATGAAGCGGATGACGGGGGTTTGAGTCACACCTAACCAGTAAACTATTTTTAAATGAATCTCACAGATCGCCAATCCCTTTACCTCCACCACGCATTTATTCTGCGTCAGCCGAAAAAAATAATTCTTGAAAACTCAGATTTAACGGAAGCCGAATTCAAAACCAGGTGGATAGATTTCAAAGATTAACGGTAAAGGCTTGCCAATTCGAGAGCTGTGGATCAAAAGAAATGTGAAGGTTTGATAGAATTTGCGCTCTTCGAAAAGCATTACCTCAGTCCTGCAAATCACTGCCATTACTGTGAAATCACTCAGGCCGAACTAGACCATATATGGGAAATAGAGGCTAAAAAGGAAAAACTATTTACTAAACGCAGTCGAGGTCGGAAGCTAGAACTGGAGCGTTTCCTACCAAATGCCACCTAAGATAAACTGGACAACCTTGTCATTGCCTGCTACTGGTACAACAATGCTAAAACAGACACTTTTACTAGCGAAGAATTCAAAAAAGTTGGAAAGGTCTATCGGTAGATCTGGAATTATCGATTGAAGTGAGCACATTTGGCTTTAGCTTCATTACCACATCGCAATCCTCAAAAAAGGCCAGCCAAAGAATATATGTGATCGCATATAAAATTCCCTATCCACCTTTTTTTATATGCAAGAACATATAAAATCTTTCAAAGAAATAGAAATCACATCTTATATAATCACACTATAATGTGATTTTTATGAAAATCGAAGCTCGTAAAATTTTAAACCAGAAATATCACACTATACTGTGATATTTATGAGATTACGTGATATTTGCATTACATTAGTGAATAAATCACATTATAATGACAATTCAGGAGATTGGAATGGCTATTAAAACCCGAAGACAGGTACTGGGAATCATCCAACCCGATTTGGCTGAAATGGCTCAAGTGAGCATTAATTCTCTTTATAAAATTGAAAGAGGGGAAGCAAACCCTTCGGTGAAGGTGCTTAATAAACTGGCAGAAGTCCTTGGTATGGAATTATCACTTTCTATTAAAAAAACTACTTTAAGCCATGAAAACAGCGAAAGTTTTACGAAATGGTGAACTGATGGGAACACTGAGTAAAATAGCTGGTAAAAATTACTCCTTCACCTATGACGAAGCTTGGTTCATTAACTCAGAAAAACCTGCACTAAGCCTTACGCTCCCAAAATCACATCGGGAATACAACTCTGACCATCTTTTCCCTTTCTTCTTCAATATGCTTTCAGAGGGCGTAAACCTCAAACTACAAGCAAGGCATTTTCAACTAGATGAAGATGATTTCTTTTCATTGCTATTACTGACAGCAAACTCTGATACCATCGGGGCAATTACTATCGAACCTTCCAATGACAGAATTTCCTACTAGCAAAGAACTTTTGAACTGCCCTGCAACCCTTGCTGAAGGTTACCAGACGTATAGTCCTGCCGGTCTTAAGCAGCTTTTCAATGCTAAAAAGACTTCCCACATTCTACCCTATGAAAGCCATAATCCAAGCGAGGATCAAGAACTCGCAAAATTGATTGCAAATCGAAAGCGAATCTCAATTTCTGGAGTTCAAGAAAAGCTATCTGTCCTATGGGAAAAAGGACAAATACGATTAACACAAGAAGGAGAGCAAGGAACTTATATACTCAAGCCAATTCCAAGAGACTTGGACAAAGTTGATCAAGTTCCCGCGAATGAGCATTTGACCATGCAAATCGCCAAAAAGGTGTTTAAGTTGAAGGTGGCTGCCAATGCGATGATTTTTTTCGAAAATGGAGAGCCTGCTTATCTCACCAAGCGATTCGATATTAATTCAGCTACTTCCAAAAAGCTTGGTGTGGAAGACTTTGCCACACTCGCAGGTAAAACCAAAGAAACCGATGGCAATGAATTCAAATACAATTATAGCTATGAAGGGATAGCCTCCTTAATCAAAAAATATGTTGCTTCATATCCGGTGGCCTTGGAAGAATTTTTCAAATTAGTCACCTTTAACTACCTCTTTTCAAACGGTGACGCACACCTGAAAAATTTCAGTTTATTGGAAACCTCACAGGGAGATTATCAATTAAGTCCTGCTTATGATCTGGTCAATACGCGGATTCATGTCAATGATCCTGAATTGGCTTTAAAAAACGGCCTATTTGATGATGAATATTACACTCAAAGCTTTGAGGCGAATGGGTTTCTTGCTTACGATGACTTTTATGAATTTGGATTAAAAATCGGTCTATTAGAATCACGAGTAAATCGGATATTAAACGACTTAACAAAACATACTATGGAAGTTGAATCCTTGATCCAACGAAGTTTTTTGAACAGCCCGACAAGAGAGATTTACAAAATGACCTATCAGGAAAGGTTAAAATCCTTGAATTACTCCTTTCTGAAACTAAATAAAGAAATATGATAGGTAGCTTCCTTAGGCAGTGGACTATTGTCTAAACTTAGTGCCTTTGAGACTTTTCACCCGACAGCCTACAGAGATGGTTATATCCAGACTATAGAAGTTGGTATCCTAGGGTTTACCACCTGCCGCGGCTGTTCGGGAATTCCGAACAACTGAATTCATCTACAGTTCGCCTTCTTCGAATTGATTTTTGATATGCTCGATCGCCGTCAACAATACCTGCACTATTCAAAATATTCCCCACCACTTTCCTGTCAAAAACCCAATCTCATTTAGCACCTAATCTCTTTTAGCCATACTTTAGCGACCTAGTGCATAATTTATCACACCAACAACCTGTGACCCCAGCGATTCGATCCTTCCTATTTCTTTGTCTTTTCTCCCTTTTGTTTCAAGTACAGGCCCAGCAGAAAACCGCTCTTTTGCCGGTTTCCAAAGTAGTCGATGGGGATACCTTCTGGGTAATCAATAGTAGAGGTGAAGAAGAAAAGATCCGCCTGATCGGGGTCAATACGCCAGAATCAAGAAATACAGGACGAACCAAAATCCAATATTTCGGCAAGGAAGCCACGGCTTTTGCGAAGAAAACGCTCACGGGCAAGCGGGTTAGACTGGAATATGACGTGCAGCGCACCGATCGCTACCAGCGCACGCTTGCATACGTCTACCTGGAAAATGGGACGTTTTTCAATGCCCTGCTGCTTCAGGAAGGCTATGCTCAAGTGGCTACTTATCCGCCAAATGTCAAATATCAAAATCAATTTATCAAGATCCAGAAAAGGGCGAGGGATCAGAAAAAAGGACTTTGGAGAAATTAACAAATGTAAAAATCCGCTCCAAAAAATCTTGGGCTAAAATCAGGCACAAAATTTAACGTCGAATCTGAGTTTCCTCAGTTTTTGAGCGATCATGTAAAGTTTAGGTTCGTCTCTTACAAGACTTCTCTTTGAAGACATCTATAGAATAAAATAGATCGCAACTAAAAAATCCAGAAGCAAACCAAACTGACACTTTTTTGCTTTTAAATATTCGGAATTGGTAAAAAAATACCGACTTTTTATCTTCTGCCTAAAGTTTTGTGGGCTTTGCCAAATAAAAAAGTCAAATTATAGTTTGTTTTGTGATAGATTTTATCATATTCACGCTGATCAAAAAATTAATAAATGCCAGAGGTACTAAAAAAGGGAAAAGAGCACATTCGGATATGTCCAACAAACTCGCTCAAAATTGAATACTCTATAGATGGTGGAGAAACTTGGATTCTAAGATATATGGGCAATCCAGCAGGTCCAGGTAGTTTTAATAATCTAGAAGATGGAGGAAAAGAACTCCTAGCTGCTACCGATAACGGCTCATTCTACTCCAAAAACAAGGGGAAATCCTGGTTGAAAAGAGGTTAAAACTTTAAAAATCAGCCGGCTTAGCTGATCTGAATATTTTCAGAAATTTCTGATTGAAATTTATCTCCTTTAAGATAGGGAGGTAGATTTCAATCTTTTTTAGTTTAAGGTCATTATTTGATTTTAGCCTCACACTTTCCAAAGGGGAAAGCGGGAATGGTATCGGATCATGCTTTCCCGCGATTTTGCGCAAAGCATCGGTGCAAAAATCAAAGTCACCAGCGAGACCGGAAAAGGGCCGGAATTTGAAGTTTGTTTCGAGGAATAATCTAAAAACACCGCTATTGATTTTTGATGTCTAAATGATTTTTCATTCTACATGAGGAAACACAGCTAGACATCAAAGAAGATATCCTTGAATTGGGAAATCACTATTGGAAAGGAAAAATAATCAGATTTAACTCTCTGTTACCGTTATAAATTCAGTTTTAGATATAAAATGGTTGAGGGTCCAAGTTTGGAGAACTGCCTACCTTAAGGCGTGATCAAGTATGTTGAAAACACCTTTGTGTTCTCTTCAAAATCTTTGGGCTTTTGGTGGTAAAAAAAGACTTTTAGGAAAACACAGCTTTTACTAATGACCGTTGACCGAATCATTACCCAAATGTTTGCTTATTGAAATTTGTCAGCTTTGGGAATAATTTGTTTGAGAAAGCCGAAGATAAATTCTACTTTGAAATTCAAACCGAAATCCTCTTTCAAATGAACCTACGATCCGTTGTCATTCCCTTTCTCGCAATCTCACTATTCAGCAACTCGGTTTCTGCTCAGGATGCCAAGCCCTATAAAGAACCTAAATTCGATTTTGACTGGAGCAAACCCTCCCTTTATCCTGATCGGATCATTTTGAACGTGGGGGAAAATCCAAGTTCTGAGGTGGGT
>JBBQDY010000276.1:0-4748 GCA_038320155.1 Cytophagales bacterium | reverse complement strand
GAGATCGGAACTAAAATGAGCGATTACATTGTAGTCGCTACCAAAAGTACCGTTCCGGTGACCACTGGAGAGAAAGTTCGCGCGTCTCTGAAAGAAGCGTTGAAAAAACGAAATTCTGAATTGCCGTTTGCTGTCGCTTCTAACCCGGAATTTTTGAAAGAAGGTGCTGCTGTGGAAGATTTTCTCAGACCGGATCGGATTGTGATTGGAGTAGATGATGAGCGCGCTGAGGAGATTATGAAGCGACTTTACAAGCCATTCCAACTTAGCGGTGACCGGATTATTTACATGGATATTCCGTCTGCTGAGATGACTAAATACACGGCCAATGCAATGCTAGCGACTAAGATTTCATTTATGAATGACATCGCTAATTTGTGTGAATTAGTCGGCGCAGATGCCAACATGGTGAGAAAAGGAATAGGTTCGGATCCTCGGATCGGCAATAAATTTATCTATCCTGGAGTAGGCTACGGCGGTTCATGTTTTCCAAAGGATGTCAAAGCAATCATTAAAACAGCCAAGCAATATGGATACGACCTAAAAGTATTGCAGGCAGTGGAGGAAGTCAATGATGCTCAGAAGTATATTTTGGCAGCAAAAATAAAGTCACATTTCGGAGAAGATCTTTCAGGAAAAACGTTTGCAATGTGGGGGTTGAGTTTCAAACCTAATACAGATGACATGCGAGAGGCTCCTGCAGGTGTAATTATCGATGAGCTAAGAGCTGCCGGCGCAAAGGTCAAAGCCTATGATCCTGTAGCGATGGAAGAAGCAAAAGCACATTATATTTTTGACAAGGTGACTTATTGCAAAGATGCCTATGAAGCACTCGTTGATTCTGATGCGCTGCTTTTAGTAACCGAATGGTCCGAATTCCGAATTCCGAGCTGGGAAGTGGTAGGCAAACTATTGAAAAATAAGGTGGTTTTTGATGGTAGAAATATTTATGACAAGAGCTATTTGAAAACCCATGGTTTTGAGCATTATGGAATTGGGACGAAATAAAATCACTTTAACCGCTTATATATAGAATGATCCCAGTTACAAAACCCTTTATTCCTCCACTTGCTGAGTATAACCGATACCTTAAAGGAATTTGGAAAAGGTCCTGGTTAACAAACAACGGTCCCTTGGTTAATGAATTGGAGATCAATTTGAAGGAATATCTTGAGGTACCTCATTGTCTTTTTGTTAGTAATGGAACTATCGCTTTACAAATGGCGATCAAAGCATTAGACTTGAAAGGGGAGATTATTACTACGCCTTTTTCATATGTGGCCACCACCAGCAGTATTGTCTGGGAAGGGTGCAAGCCTATATTCGTTGATATCGAACCTAATACTTTTAATATTGATCCCTCAAAAATAGAGTCTAAAATAACTCCTTCAACAACTGCTATATTAGCTACCCATTGTTTTGGTAACCCTTGTGATATTGAGCAAATTGAAAAAATTGCCAAGAAGCATAACTTGAAAGTAATCTACGATGCCGCTCATTGTTTTGGAACACGCTACAAAGGAAAATCAGTTTTTGACTATGGAGATATTAGTACCACTAGCTTTCATGCAACAAAACTTTTCCATACCGTAGAAGGAGGAGCAATTTTCACCTCTTCAAGGACTAATTTTGAAAAACTTGGTTTTCTTAGAAATTTCGGACACGACGGCCCTGAAAAATTCAACGGAGTTGGTATAAATGGGAAAAATTCGGAATTCCACGCAGCAATGGGTTTGGTAAATCTTAGGCATATCGACCAAATTAGAAAAAGAAGAAAGGAGCAATACACTTACTATCAGAAAAAGCTAGACAAATCACCAATCAGATTCATTCAGCTTGAGGACGGGGAAAGTTTCAACTACGCATATTGCCCGGTAGTTTTTGATTCCGAGGAAATGACCCTTGAAGTAAAACGGATATTAGAAATCAACCAGATTTTTCCTAGGAGATATTTTTATCCGAGTCTCTCTAAGCTAGACTACGTTGAGGGTGATACTCCGATTTCTGATGATATTTCTTCTAGAGTATTATGTCTTCCAATTTATCATGAACTCACCACTGAAGAGCAAGATTTAGTATCCAGATTTGTTCTTTCTACAATTGACCCTGCTGGATGATCACAGCAGAAGAAGTTAATTGTATCAGATGCAAAATTTATTGCATGAATACGTGTCTTAAATTCAAGCAATAGTATAGGTACAGTGTTGATTTATGAGTAAACCTATTTCACCAGCAGATAAAAATGTTACAATGAATTATTTGGATTTAATTCAAGAGGTTTTTTCGAATAAGAGAAGACTTTTGCTTTTCGGAGCTATAGGCGGTGTAATAGGCTTATTAGTGATTTTCACTACTACCAAAGAGTATAGCGCTACCTCATTGGTCGTTTTGGAATCGGAGTCAAACTCTCTAGGATCTATGGGCCAGCTCGGTGCATTGGCCGGCTTCGCAGGACTAAACATGGGTCAAATGCAGGGGAATCAGATGGCACTTTCATCAGATATTTTCCCGGATGTGGTTGGTAGCAGGGACTTTTTGAAAGCAATTTCAAATAAGGAATTTACCTTCGAATCAAGAAATCAGGAAAAGCTAAGCCTGGGGCAATATTACGTGGAAGAGAAGCCCGGAAACATTGTCAAAAAGACTCTTTCTTTTATTATAAACTTACCAGCTTTGATTTTGAGCTGGTTCTCATCGGCAGATCCTTTACCGACAAACTTCGAGGAATCTACTGGCGATTCTTCCTCTGTTTTAAGTATCTCCGGTGAAGAGTTATTCGCGATTGCTGAAATCAAAAAACGAATAATTCTTGATGAAAAAGGTAAAATTATAAAGTTGTCAGTCTCTATGCCTGAGCCTGTGATTGCTGCTCAAGTGAATCACTTAATTCTTGAGTCTCTCATTGCTTACGTCACTGAGTACAAAACTGAGAAACAGCGATTAAATCTTGAATTTATAGAAGAAAGAGTCACAGAATCTGAGAAGAAATTTGAGCAGGCTCAGATGAAGTTAGCTTCTTTTAGAGACTCTAATCAGGGAATTATCTCTCAGAGACTCCAAACAAGAGAAGAGCAGCTTCAATTTGAGTTTAATATTGCATACAATATTTATAATACGTTAAAGCAAGAATTCGAACAAAGCGCAATTCAACTGAAAAAGGAAACGCCAGTTTTTACAGTGCTGGAAAAAGCAGCTATACCTTTGGGCGCTTCCAAGCCTAATAAGCCCCTCATTCTTATTTTCTCGATATTTGTAGGACTATTTTTGGGTTTCTTGATTAATGTATATAAAGTTCTTCTTGCCAATTTTAAGTAATTTTTGATGTCAACAATCCAAATGGTGGATCTTAGATCCCAATATGACTTAATTAAAGCTGAGGTAGATGCTGCGATTAAAGAAGTTATCGACACGACAGCCTTCATCAATGGTCCCCAAGTGAAAGAGTTTGGGAATGCTTTGGCTACGTATGCTGGGGCCAAACATGTGATCACCTGTGCGAATGGAACAGATGCTTTACAGATTGCAATGATGGCATTGGAATTTCAACCAGGAGACGAAGTTATAGTACCTGCTTTCACCTATGTGGCGACTGTAGAAGTAATTGCACTTTTAGGTTTAAAGCCTGTTTTTATAGATGTGGTTTCAGACACCTATGAATTAGATCTAAGCCAATTGGAGGAGAAAATCACCCCCAGAACGGTCGGTATTGTACCAGTCCATCTTTATGGTCAATGCTCAGATATGGAACCGATTCTTGCTTTTGCAAAAAAGCATTCGCTAAAAGTCATTGAAGATACCGCTCAGGCGATTGGTGCAATTTACACTTTCGCGGATGGCAGAAAAGCTCAGGCAGGAACGATGGGAGAGATCGGAACGACCTCCTTTTTTCCTTCCAAAAATTTGGGATGCTATGGGGATGGTGGAGCAATCTTTACGAACGATTCCGAATTGGCGAAGAAACTTCAGATGATTGCCAACCACGGTCAGGCTAAAAAATACCACCATGAAAGCATAGGTGTCAATTCACGATTAGATACGATTCAAGCTGCTATTTTGAATGTCAAGTTGAAACACTTAGACCGGTATTCAGCATCAAGAAATGAAGTGGCAGATCGATATGATGAATCATTCAAAAACCACCCAAATATCAAAACGCCAAATCGGGCAAAAAACTCCACTCACGTTTTTCACCAGTATACCATACAGGTGGTAGGAGTAGATCGGGATGAGCTGAAAAATTACCTTGGAGAAAAAGGCGTTCCGAGTATGGTTTATTATCCGATTTCGCTTCATCAACAGGTAGCTTATCAAGGGTATGGTTACAAACCGGGAGATTTCCCCGTAGCTGAATCACTTTGCCTCAAGGTACTTTCACTTCCTATTCATACGGAGATGAAAGTGGAAGACCAAGAATTTATTATTGAAACAATAAAAGGCTTTTTTGCATGAAATCGAGAATGACTCAAGCGTTATACTCAGAAGGATGTATCAATCAAGCGAGACAGGTTATCTGCCCCCCTAAAACAATTATAAACAGATGAAAGAATATTTCGCACATGAAAGTGCCTATATAGATGAAGGCTGCGAAATCGGAGCTGGAACTAAAATCTGGCATTTTTCGCATGTTATGCCAAATTGTAAAATTGGCGAAAGATGTAACATCGGTCAAAATGTGGTGATCTCGCCCGAAGTTGTTTTGGGTGATAATGTGAAGGTTCAGAACAATGTTTCCATCTACACCGGAGTAA
>JBBQDY010000275.1:0-4764 GCA_038320155.1 Cytophagales bacterium | reverse complement strand
GTGCTGGAAAAGAAAAATCTGTCAGGTGATTGGACGGTGTCTGTTCCTGCGATTGGCCTAGTGGTTCTTGAATTTGAAATTGAAAAGAAACCCTAAGAACTTGACCTATTATCCAAATCAAAGGAAGCATCATTAAAATTTATGTGTATCCGCAATGCTGCACTTAGCCAAATTTATTGCTGAATTGGTTTGAAAAATCCCCCCTTCCCCCTTTGAAAAAGGGGGAATTTGATCCGATTCCATCCAAGATTTTAGTTTAAATCTATACGTGGACTTATGAGGATACACATATTAAACAATGTGATTGTACGGAATGATGCAGTAGCTATAATTCTCTGATTAAAAGGACCGAAGACCCCTGCCCGAAAGACAGGCAGGGATGACTGATGACCGATGTGGCATTCATTTCGAGTTTTTAGCAAATTCTATTTTTCGTATGTCCCTTACTGGCAGAAAAGCGGATAAACATTAAAAATAAAATTCTCCTACTAAAAACACCTGCAATCCATTGAATTTTTCGGTTTTTCGATTCAAGTTGGTGGCTTGCTGATAAATTATATCTTTGCGCAATTAAAAATTATTTCAGGATTAATTAATTATATGGAACAAATTCTAATTTATGGTGTCCCTATGCTGGGAATCCTTGGTTTGATTGTCATGGCAATCAAGTCTGCTTGGGTCACTAAGCAGCCTACCGGCGATGAGAAAATGAATGAATTGGCTGGATACATCGCAGATGGCGCCATGGCATTCCTAAGAGCTGAGTGGAAAGTACTTTCCTATTTTGCAGTCATTGCAGTAATTCTTTTGGTATGGTCTGGAATGTCTGTGGAGACTTCTAGTCCTGTGATTGCGATTTCATTTTTGATAGGAGCTGTATTTTCAGCTTTCGCAGGATACTTGGGGATGAACATCGCTACCAAAGCGAATGTAAGAACCACACAGGCTGCCCGAACTAGCTTAAAACACGCTCTTAAAGTATCCTTTACAGGTGGGTCTGTAATGGGCCTTGGTGTTGCCGGATTAGCTGTATTGGGTATAGGCTCCTTGTTTATCATTTTTTACCAGATTTATGTTCAAAGTGTAGGTGCCGGTGTGAATGGTGTAGAAATGGAAAAAGCGCTGGAAGTATTAGCAGGTTTTTCACTTGGAGCAGAATCAATCGCACTGTTTGCTCGAGTAGGTGGTGGTATTTATACCAAAGCTGCTGACGTCGGAGCTGACTTGGTAGGTAAAGTAGAAGCTGGAATTCCTGAGGATGATGTCAGAAACCCTGCTACAATCGCTGACAACGTAGGTGATAACGTAGGTGACGTAGCTGGTATGGGTGCCGATTTGTTCGGTTCTTATGTAGCTACCATTTTGGCTACCATGGTTTTGGGTAGAGAGATCGTTTCTTTAGATAACTTCGGAGGCATTGCTCCTATCCTACTTCCAATGGTATTGGCAGGCCTTGGAATCGTTTTCTCCATTATGGGAATGTTCTTCGTGACTATAAAAGATGATAAAGGTGATGTACAGCATGCCTTGAATATGGGTAACTGGTCATCAATCGTCTTCACTGGGATTGCTTCATTTTTTATCGTGAAGTATATGCTTCCTGATACACTTTCGATCAGAGGCTATGAGTTTACCAATATGGATGTTTTCTATTCGATCATTCTAGGATTGGTGGTAGGTACATTAATGTCCATCATCACTGAATATTATACTGCTATGGGCAAGCGCCCCGTGATGTCTATCATTAAGCAGTCGGCCACAGGTCATGCCACCAATATTATCGGTGGTCTTGCAGTCGGTATGGAATCTACTGTATTACCTACTTTGGTTTTAGCAGGTGGTATCTACGGAGCTTATGAGTTTGCTGGACTTTATGGAGTAGCGATCGCTGCTGCCGGCATGATGGCTACGACTGCAATGCAGTTGGCAATTGATGCATTTGGTCCGATTGCGGATAATGCAGGTGGAATCGCCGAAATGAGCCAGCTTCCGGAAGAAGTAAGAGGTAGAACAGACATTCTTGATGCAGTAGGAAATACAACCGCAGCTTCTGGAAAAGGATTTGCGATCGCTTCGGCAGCATTGACTTCGCTAGCTTTATTTGCCGCATTTGTGGGTATTGCCGGGATTGATTCTATAGACATTTACAAGGCGGATGTACTTGCCGGGCTTTTCGTCGGAGGTATGATTCCATTTATTTTCTCATCTCTTTGCATTGCGGCCGTTGGTCGGGCGGCAATGGATATGGTGAATGAGGTGAGACGTCAGTTCAGAGAGATTCCCGGAATCATGGAATACAAAGCAAAACCTGAATATGAGAAGTGTGTGGAAATCTCTACTAGAGCTTCACTGCGTGAGATGCTCGCTCCGGGAGCGATTGCTTTGATCACTCCGATAGTTTTTGGATTTGCTTTTGGACCTGAAGTTCTTGGAGGTTTATTGGCTGGTGTGACTGTTTCGGGAGTATTGATGGGAATGTTCCAATCCAATGCAGGAGGTGCATGGGACAATGCCAAAAAATCATTTGAAAAGGGTGTGGAAATAGATGGGGAAATTTATTACAAGAAATCAGAGCCGCATAAGGCTTCGGTAACTGGTGACACTGTAGGAGATCCGTTCAAAGATACTTCTGGACCATCAATGAATATTCTAATCAAATTGATGTCGATAGTAGCCTTGATTATTGCCCCTCATATATCTGAAGGAACTGGTGGTGAGCCATTGGCTGAGAAAGTGGAGATCAAAAAAGAAATTCGATATGAGAATGGAAAGGAAATCACCACAGAGATCAAAACTGTGATCAAATAATTTCACGGTTATCATACTTAAAGGAGCTGCATCAGATGATACAGCTCTTTTTTTTGGCTGAAATCTATTAACCACAAAGATTTCGAAGGTATTACCAAAAGACGCAAAGTAAATTGGGAGGGAAAAGGCAGTCAGCTTTTCGGATTTGGAGAAGAGGAAAGAATATAATTGGCGCATAATTGATAATTGGGAGTTTCGGTCTCCCGTCTTCCCCGCCTGCATTTCGGGCAGGGGTCTTCGGTCCCACTAAGCGAAGAAAATAAGGTTATTGGCATCCTTGCGGATACTCATATTCTTTAATATGAGTGTTCGCTTTCTTGCACGTTCCGGAAAAAAGCTAAATCTTGATTTTAAATCGGATCAAATTCCCCCTTTCTCAAAGGGGGTAAGGGGGATTTTAGGAAGCAGATCAGTAGCAAATATGGCAACGTGCAGGATTGCGGATACTCATATTCTTTAATCTCCCTTTCTGAACACCCAATTCAAGAAGATTTTTTTTTCAGACTGATATCTTTTTCCTGCATTTTTATAAAATTAAATATTGCAAAAAGAGGCTAAAACGAATAAAATTTTTAATAGGCCTAAAATTTAACCTTTCATCAAAAATCACTTTTGAGTTATGCAATAAAACAAAGCTTTTTTATTAATTTAAGCAATAGGTACTTAGATTCATTGCGAATTGTCCGAATTTGGGACTTTTTTTGACAGCTGTCAAACTAGAGATGTTGCTTATTTAGAGAAGAAAAAGAAAAAATCATTTCCTATATTCTAATAAAATCTCGAAAAATAATGCAGGATTGTATTTCAATATGATAAAAGCTGAAAAATCTTGCAAGATCTAATCGCCAAAAACTAAAACCAATTCACTAATTAAACAAAAAACACATGAAGAAAAGCTACGCATTACCATTGCTTTTCCTTTTAGGTTTTCTGCTCAGTGTGCCTACATACGCACAGCAGAATGTAAAAGGAAAAGTCACCGCCAAGGAGGATGGAAATCCTCTTCCAGGCGTGAGTATTGTCATACAGGGCACTACGACCGGTGCTGTCACGGATCTGGACGGAAACTATTCGATTGCTGTACCTGGTCCTGAGTCTGTTTTGGTTTATTCCTTTATTGGCTTTTCCTCCAAAAACATTACTGTTGGAAATGCATCTACAATTGACGTCGTTTTAGAAACTGAAGCATCAGAGCTTGACGAATTTATTGTGACTGCGTTTGGTATTTCTCAGGAGAAAAAATCTTTGGGCTATGCTGCACAAAGCATTGATTCGGAAGCGATCCTTGCATCAAAACAACAAAATGTGGTCAATGCACTGCAGGGACAAGTTGCGGGGGTACAAGTAACCAATTCTGGTGGAGCTCCTGGACAGTCGGCGAGGATCATTATTCGAGGAATCAACTCACTGGATCCTCGAGCAGATAATCAGCCACTCTTCGTAGTGGACGGTGTCCCGGTCGATAATTCCACTGTAGAATCAACTGGCACACCGAGAGGTATGACCAATCGAATTGCAGATATCAATCCAAACGATATCGAAACGATGTCTGTACTAAAGGGTGCTGCGGCTACTGCGCTTTATGGAGTACGAGCTGCAAACGGTGCTGTAATCATCACCACCAAAAAAGGAAAAGCTGGGCAGGTACGAGTGAATTTCAACAGCTCGATCGGTTTTGACGAGTTGGTAAAAAAACCAAGACTACAAGATGAATATGGCCAAGGCTTTAGTGGCGCAAGACAAGAGTCCAGCTTTTGGCCTTCTTGGGGTGCAAATATTGCTGAGGAGAACGATCCAAACTACGCATATCAGGATAATTGGACAAGAGCTTTCGACACTGGAATGCAGGTGGATAATAGCTTAAGCGTCTCTGGGGGTAGTGACAAAGCCACCTTCTATGGCTCATTTGGGCGGTTGGATCAAGAAGGAATTATCCCGTTCTCATCTTGGAATAGA
>JBBQDY010000274.1:0-4776 GCA_038320155.1 Cytophagales bacterium | reverse complement strand
AGTGAGTCAAACGAAAAAATAATTCGTAGCTATAAAACCGATAAACTGGCATACCTACGGAAAATGTACAAGGAAATAGGGATAAAAATCCAACAGGGAAACCAAGGCGATGAGTTGAAAACGTTAAAATCAACGCGACTTTGCCTAGAAATAGAAGATCAGTTACAGAATCAAAATTCAGAATACAATAAAGTAATATGAAGCAAATTATTCAATCCTTTAAGACAGGCGAAACTATTTTAGAGGAAATACCAGCTCCCGTTGTTTCCAAAGGCAATTTATTAATTCGGACCACCCATTCATTAGTCTCATTGGGCACAGAAAGAATGCTGGTTGAGTTCGGGAAAGCTAATTTGATTCAGAAAGCGAGGCAACAGCCGGATAAGGTGAAGATGGTCTTGGATAAAATCAAAACTGAAGGTCTACTCCCAACCTTAGAGACAGTCTTCAGTAAATTAGAGCAACCGCTCCCGTTGGGTTATTGTAATGTAGGAATAGTAGAAGAAGTTGGAGAAGGCGTCAGTGGTTTTCAAATAGGAGATCGAGTAGTTTCCAATGGCCCTCATGCTGAATACGTTTCGGTTCCTAAGAATCTGGTTGCCAAAATTCCGGCGGAAGTGAGTAATGAAGAAGCCGTATTTACGGTCATTGGCTCAATAGGTCTTCAGGGGATCAGACTTTGCAATCCTAGTTTTGGTGAAACAATCGTAGTCACAGGACTAGGATTAATTGGGTTATTGACTGCGCAAATGTTGATTGCGAACGGATGCCAAGTGATTGGGATTGACGTGGATGAATTCAAATGCCAGTTGGCTTCAAAATTTGGAGTGATAGCAATCAACCCGAGGGATTCCGGTGATCCTGTCCAAACTGTAATGTTACATACAGATGGTATAGGTGCAGACGGGGTAATCATTACCGCTTCCACCAAATCCAATGAGGTGATTTCTCAGGCTGCAAAAATGTCTCGAAAAAGAGGTAGAATTATCTTAGTCGGGGTAATCGGACTGGATATAAGCAGGGCGGATTTTTATGAAAAAGAATTGACCTTTCAAGTTTCTTGTTCTTATGGTCCCGGTAGGTATGATGATGATTATGAGCAGAAAGGAATAGACTATCCTTTGCCATTCGTCAGATGGACTGAAAAAAGAAATTTTGAGTCTATTCTATTTTCTCTCAAATCAGGTAAACTGAAAGTTAAAGAACTGATTACGGAGCAAATTCCTTTGGAGAATTTTCAGCAGATCTACGGGAATATCGGAAGTTCCAAATCAATCGCCAGTATTTTACTTTATCCCGAAAAGGAGGGCCAAAATCAGTTGGAGTCGGATAGGACTTTAAAAGTTAATCCTCCGAAATTCCCAATTTCTAAAGGAGTAATGGGGATAATCGGTGCTGGTAATTTTACTAAAATGACCCTTTTGCCCGCTATTAAAAACCTTGAAGTAAGGACCAAGTATATTGCATCATCTGGAGGCCTATCAGGCACTCAACTAGCAAAGAAGCATGGGATTGAAAACTCCACAACGGATTACAATAATATTTTACAAGACAAGGAAGTTGATACCCTTGTGATCACTACGAGACATAATTCCCACGCGAAATTTGTAGTAGAAGGGATCAAATCCGGGAAACATGTATTTGTTGAGAAACCCCTAGCGCTGACTTTAGAAGAGTTAGATCAAATTGAAAAGGAGTTTTTAGGCCAGAACCAATCCTCCCTAATGGTTGGATTCAACCGACGCTTTTCTCCACATACGATGGCAATGAAAACGGCTTTGGGAAATGCCGGTACGCCGATTCAGTTGATTGCTACCATGAATGCTGGATTTATACCATCTAGTGTATGGATTCATGACATGAAAGTGGGAGGAGGTAGAATCATAGGTGAAGCCTGTCATTATTTGGATTTAGCAGTTTTTCTTTCAGGCTCTAAAATCAAAGCAGTCTGTATGAATGCCATGGGACTCAATCCTGAGGTAAATACTGATAATGCAACAATTCTCGTAAAACATGAGAACGGAAGTAATTCTGTGATCAATTATTTTTCAAATGGGTCAAAAGCTTACAGCAAAGAAAGGCTCGAGGTTTACTGGAATGAACAGACCATGATTATGGATAATTTCCGACAGACTTCTGGGCATGGCGTAAAAGGATTTAAAAACCTAAAAACTAAATTAGATAAAGGTCATAAAAACCAGTTTGAAACCTATTTCAAGTTTATAAAGGAAGGCGGAAAACCTCCTATTCCATCAGATGAAATATTTAATGTAACCAAAGCCGCTTTTTCCGCTATTAGAAGCTTGAAAACCGGGCAATGGGAACAGGTATCAGAATGATTCAGAAGTTAAAAAAAGTAGGGCTTTATTTTCAATTCATTCAAAACATGGGGTCCCGGTATGTTTTTTACCGGGTTGTTCATGAATTTGAAAAGCGGACTGGAATTCTGAAAAAACGACACCCTCAAGCTGTTGAGCGTAAATTTTTTATTTCATGGAAAGAATGGAAGCAAAATAATAAGGGCTTCTTTTTCGATCAACGGGAAGATCTGCCTAAAAATGAATTGTTGGATGCGGATCTAAAAGATCGGTTTGAGAAAATTCAGGCAGGAAAGTTTCGCTTCTTTTTTCATCAAGAACTTGAATTAGGAGTAAACTATGACTGGATTACCCATCCACTGACAGGGAAGTTTTTTTCAAATCAAAATCATTGGAGTGAAGTCCCTGATTTTGATCCAGAATTAGGGGATATAAAGTACGTCTGGGAAAAGTCTAGATTCACGTATTTACATGACGTGATTAGATATGATCTGAACTCAGGAGAAGATCATTCAGAGTGGGTAAAAAATGAGATTGAAAGTTGGATTACACACAATCCGATTAACAGTGGTCCAAATTGGAGATGCAGTCAAGAAATATCCCTGCGGATATTTAACTGGTCTTTTGCTTTAAACTTCTACCGTAACTCTTCACATTTTGATGAGAATTTCTGGGAAAAGGTGCAGCAAGTAATTTACTGGTCCTTACACCATGTCTACCATCATATCAATTTTTCAAGGATTGCAGTAAGGAACAATCATGCAATCACTGAAACCTTATTCTTGACTATCAGCGAGCTTTTGTTTCCATTTATTCCAGAAACTAAAAAATGGGCAAGTCAGGGTAGAAGGTGGTTTGAAGAGGAGATTGACTATCAAATCTACGAGGACGGTACATTTTTACAATTCAGCACAAACTACCATAGAGTAGTTGTTCAGCTTCTTTCGTTCGGATTGACTTTGACTGAAATTCATCAAAAGCCATTCAGCCAGAAAGTATACAGCAGAGCTTATGAGTCATTGAAGTTTCTGTATGTCTGCCAAGATCAGCAAAGCGGATTTCTACCAAATTATGGAGCCAATGATGGAGCCTTGTTTTTTCAACTTTCCGAGCAGCACTTCCGTGATTACAGACCTCAGTTGAATTCATTGCACAAGCTGTTGACTGGTACATATTTGTATGGAGACCTTGCTAAAAATGAGTGGACTTGGTTTGGAAACAAGCATCAAAATAAAGCAAATGATTTTAATCCTTTGGTTCGGGCGGATGGGGCTTTTTCATTTACTAAAGGGGGATTTTACCTCATTAGGGATAGTGGAAGTTTGACTTTTATTCGATGCGGGAGTCACAAAGACAGACCTCAACAGGCGGATAATCTTCATCTGGATGTTTGGGTGAACGGGAAAAATATCCTTTTAGACTCTGGAACCTACAAATACAATTGTGATCCTGAGTTGAAAGAAAACTTTGAGGGCACTATAGGTCACAATACGGTAAGTTTGGACCGGAAAAGCCAAATGATGAAGGGGAGCAGGTTTATTTGGTTTTATTGGACTCAGTGCTTGCAAGCTTCAATTACTGAGGAAGAAGATTATTGGGAATTTCAGGGTAAAATTTCGGCATTCAGATTTCTTTTTGGAAATTGCGTCCACTTAAGAAAAATAGTAAAAAGAAAAAAGGAATATCACTGGACTATAAGTGATGAGTTGTTAAATGTTCCTGATAATGTGAAGGCATTTCAAATTTGGAATTCGGATGATTTCGACAAATTAGACGTTTTGTCAGATTCTGAGAATTATTCCAAAAAAGGACTATTTGAACAGGGGTATTTTAGT
The DNA here is from genome assembly GCA_038320155.1 of Cytophagales bacterium. Classification (GTDB taxonomy): domain Bacteria; phylum Bacteroidota; class Bacteroidia; order Cytophagales; family Cyclobacteriaceae; genus Algoriphagus. The sequence goes on along the minus strand of JBBQDY010000274.1, from coordinate 623 downwards.
GAACACTATGGTGCATTTACCGAAGTAGATAGACTTTTAATTCCTTTTAGCTCGACTAAAATCCAAACTACTTTCGATTATAAATAAATGAATATTTTACTCATACATCAGTATTTTTTAGAGGAAAATGATCATGGAGGCTCCCGCTTTAATGAAATGGCTGCAAACTGGATTCGATCCGGTAATCAGGTAACTGTGGTTGCAGGTATGGTGCATTATAATGAAAACGAAAAGAAGAAGGACTATAAAGGCAAATTCTATATACGGAAAAAACAAGGGGAAATTAATGTAATCAGGACGCATGTTTCAGAATCATACAATTCCAGTTTTCTAGGAAGACTCTGGGGATATTTCTCATTCATGTTTTCGTCGCTCTACGCAGGATTATTTTTGGCAAAAGGAAAATACGATTTCATTCTTGTTACCTCTCCACCCTTATTTATTGGAATTAGTGGTTACATCATCAGCAGATTTAAAAAAATTCCATTCGTTTTCGAGGTACGGGATCTATGGCCGGAATCAGCGATCGATACTGATGTTTTACAAAATAAGTTATTAATTAAGCTGGCATTTGGTCTTGAAAAATTCATTTACAAAAAGGCTGATCTGATCAACGTTTTAAC
>JBBQDY010000273.1:0-4784 GCA_038320155.1 Cytophagales bacterium | reverse complement strand
TTTGGAGCTTGACGGTATTTCTGTTTCGGTCAGTAATCTCGAAAAGGAGCTTTGGCCAAATGAGGGAATTACCAAGTACGATTTGATCGATTACTATTTGAAAGTTGAGAAGCATATACTTCCATTTTTAATTGATCGACCACAAAATCTCCACCGCCATCCAAATGGGATTCTTGCAGATAGCTTTTACCAGAAGGATACACCCGAAACTTATCCAGACTGGATTCAAACCACACCCGTTCATTCCGAATCCAGTGCGAAAACAATAGATTATTTACTTTGTCAGAATGAAGCCTCTTTAATTTATATGGCCAATTTGGCCTGTATCGAAATTAATCCCTGGAACAGTCGCCTTGGGTCATTGGATCGCCCCGATTACCTCGTTATTGACCTCGACCCCTCTCCTACGAACAGTTTCACAGAGGTGGTCGAAGTGGCACAGGCTTTCCATGAATTACTGGACAAACTTTCCATCAAGTCTCACTGCAAAACTTCTGGGTCAAGTGGCTTGCATATTTACCTCCCGATGGGAGCACAATACAGCTTCGAGGAAGTTCGGGAGTTTTGTAAGATCCTGTGTACGATCATTCAGCATCAGCTGCCTTCCTTAACTACGATGGAGCGAAGTCTCAAATCCCGAAAAGGAAGAATCTATCTGGACTACCTGCAAAATCGCTCGGGACAAACCTTAGCTTCAGTTTACTGTGTACGCCCAAAGCCAGGAGCACCAGTTTCCACTCCACTACTTTGGAAAGAAGTAAATGCAGAATTGGACAAGGATGCATTCAATATTTTCACCATGGAGGAGCGAATCAAGGTTCACCCTACCCTTTTCACAGAAGTTTTGGGAAAAGCTGTTGAAATTGAGAAGGCTTTAGAAAGGCTTGAGGAGATTTAGGTTATTATGAATTATAGGAATCCTTCTTTAGGTTTTTAATTTAAATAAGTACTCCCCTACAGTTCCATTTATAAAGTGAGCCTGAGCCACTTTTAAGAACACTTTCAATTCTTTATCCTGAGCTTGAAGCGATACAATAAGAAGGTTAGGAATAGGGTAATCAATAATGATATATTTAAATTTTTCATTTCAAATAAACGCTCATTATGAGGAATGCTCTACCCTCTAAGTGTAATCAAATCTACGTTTGGACTAGTTGAGTTTTTAAGCATTTCCACCCGGTCCAAGTCTAAACAATACTCTGATATTATTTATCACGTAATATTATATTACTATCAATACTAATCTGCAATTGGTAAATTGGTTAGTTATCACTAACTACTTCATAAAACCATTTAAACTTGAGTATTTCCGAGCGCTTTTAACACATGTAATATTTCGCCTGTTAACCAAATTGAACATGCTCTATAGCTGTGAGCGGCATAATAATTGAAACAAATCAAATTCATTTTTAAAAGTTTATAATATGTTATCCCATCAGGACAAAAATACTAGCAGGAAAAATATTCTATTAAAGATCCTGTGTATCCAAATGATTGTTTTTTTGAGTAATGGTGTTTTAGGCCAGGATAAAATAAAAGATAGTGTTGAAATCATAAAAACAAAATCTGGAGAAATTAAAGTTGAGCATCTCGCTGCATTGGCTGAACCATGGGGTATGACTTGGCTTCCAGACAATCGTTTGCTTATCACAGAAAAACCAGGACGCTTAAGAATATATTCTCATGGCAAATTGCTAGAGACTATAAAAGGTTTGCCTAAAATTGAATATCATGCACAGGGTGGGTTATTAGACGTAAAGCTTGATCCTGATTTTATAAACAATAATCTTATTTATTTCTCTTATACCGAAGCAGCCGAAAAGCAACCAAACATAGAAAGAGATGAAGGTGATCCGCGGCTTGGGAAATTCAATGACTTCAGCGATGCAGTTCTAAAAGGGGGTGCAGTTGCACGGGGTAAACTAGTGGGCAATGAAATACAAAACTTAGAGGTTATTTGACGCCAGGTGCCAAAGACAATTGGAAGAGGGCATTATGGGGGTCACCTTTTATTTGCTCCAGATGGAAAACTATTCATCACTTCCGGAGAACGTCAGCGGTCAGAACCTGCTCAGGATTTATCCAACAATTTAGGTAAGATAATTAGGATTAATTCAGACGGGAGCATTCCAAATGACAATCCATTTGCCGACAAAAAAGATGTGCGAACTGAAATCTGGTCTTATGGAAACCGTAATCCGCTTGGAATTGCTTTCGATCCTTTTACAAATCAATTATTTAGCCATGAAATGGGAGCACTTCAAGGGGATGAATTAAATATTATTTTACCTGGGAAAAACTATGGCTGGCCTATCGTTAGTAACGGTGATCACTATAACATAAGTAATATACCAGATCATGAAAAGGAGCCACAATTCGAAAAGCCGATATATTACTGGCATCCAGCAATATCTCCATCAGGGCTTATATTCTATACAGGGGAGCTCTTTAAAGATTGGTATGGAAATGCACTATTGGGAAGCTTCAACTCGGAGGCACTTGTGATATTAAAAATTGTTGCAAATAATGTGAGTGAAGAAGAACGCATATGGCTTCACCGGAGAATTAGAGATGTAATTCAGGCGCCTGATGGTTCTGTTTGGTTAATTACTGATTATAAAGAAGGGGAGTTGATAAGGCTCTCGCCGGTAAAAGATCAGAATTTTACTCAAAAATAGCACATCGCTAAGTTGTTGTTAACCTTTAAATTACTAACACAACACTATGAGTTCAGCGATATTTGTCAACCCCGAAATAACGCCGGGGTTTGCAAAGTGTTGCCTGTTCTTCCCTCCTACATTATAGTAATAGAACCAATTTAAATTAAATAAACATATCTGATATTAACTTTATATTCTCTATATTATTTTTGAATCGAGGAAACTTTGCGTAGCCTACCACCTAGTACAATTCCAGCTGCAATAATGACAAGATTTTTAATGATGTATTGACCCTCCAAAGTTGGGGCATAAGGTAAATGTATAAATACTTGATTGGGGAAAAGAAATATCGGTGCGAAAGTACCTATCATTTGAAGAAATAGAAGGAGTAGTGTTTCTCTCATAAATTTTCCCGATATGAGTCCAATGCCTATGAGAACTTCCCAAAAAGCCAATGTATTTATAATTATATAATTGGGGATAAGTCCAAAACTTAACAGATCAATTGTTCTGATGGCAAGTTCCTCCGCAGGGCTTAATCCTGGAAAAAATTTAAGAAATCCAAACCAAACAAACACTATCCCTATGGATATTCTCAAAAGCAGGTTACCGTTGCGATACATCCACTCTGTAATTATTAGGTCTATTTTATTAAACCATGCTCTTTTTAATAAGCCCATTTTTTCAATCCATTTAAATTATATACGATATTAATCTGATTTTACAGCAACTACTTTTTATAAGTTAAACTATAACCTATAACATCTGTAAATCAACCAAAATTTATCATTCAAGTCCAAAAAAACCTTCGACAATTAAATATTGAAATCCATTTTTTTGAAGCATTTACTAAAAAAATTAAGTGGAGCAGTTTTTTAGAGTTATGCAGGAGTTGATCGGTAGGGAGCGGAAAACCGCAGCTGTGATGATCGCCAAATTAGAACACCATGATCTATGTTAAATCAAATGATAAAACTCATGTACTTTCGAAGGAGATAAGGATTGAGTTAACTAAAATAAAGGCTATCTCAAATTTTGAGATAGCCTTATTTTTATTGAAGCAGGGACTTAGTTAATTCCACTAGAGCTAAATCTCAGGTCATTAATTCACCAAACAAACCTACTTGGAGCTGTCAATCTCTTTTATTTAGAGTTGTGATTATTCCACTGTCCATCGTTTTTAGAATCAGCTTTCTTAACTTCGTCACTTTTAAGCTGGCTCATTTTTTTATTTTTTTCTGTGGTTTCCGCCAACTCTTGCTTCATTTCTTGCGAAGGTCTTTCCATAGTTTTTTCCCTTACATAATCTAAAGGCTCATCTATATATTCAAAATCTTTTCCCAGTCCTGGCATTTCACCTTGATTCCATGGACCACGAGAACTCTCTGGTTTGGACAAATTAAAATATTGCTGGGTAAATCTTGGATCAGCAGCCAATACTGCGGGAGGAAAATTCGGTTCAATGGTGCTGAGGGCCGCTTCAAACATTTTAAAATGGGCGACTTCTCTGGTCATCAAGAAAGACAGAGTCTCCAGGACATAAGGGTCTTCGGTGAATTTCATGAGATGCTCATAGACCAATTTCGCTCTGGATTCAGACGCCAGATTTGTTCTCAAATCCACTGTCAAATCTCCATTGGAACTGATGTATGATGCGCACCATGGAATTCCTTGACTGTTTCTGGGTGTGACACCTCCCCCAGTGATTATCGCAAACTGCGGATTGGCAAATACTGCCTGATGGATAATACTTTCTTTTGCGGCTTTGCCATCCATCACCTGCATAATTTCAGAGTTGTCAGCAGCATCCTTCAATTCTCCATTGACTCCCTTGAGAAGCATCTGAATGGTTGCACCAACTATTTCTAGGTGGCTGAATTCTTCCGTGGCGATATCCATTAACATATCGTACTTATCAGGATGAGGGATTTTTGCGCCGAATGCCTGGGTAAAATACTGCATCGCAGCTGCTAATTCGCCATTTTCGCCACCGAACTGTTCTAATAACAGATTAGCAAAAAATGGGTCTGCTTTAGAAACCCGAACGTTAAATTGTAAATCTTTGACGTGATGAAACATAACTTTAAATTTAAATGATAAATATATATAGTAAATAGAGGTATC